>CALJIF010000077.1 GCA_937974275.1 uncultured Flavobacteriales bacterium | reverse complement strand
CAAAAAAGTACTTACAAATTCTTGCCGGAACTGATAACGACACGATTCGTTTTACCCGCAACGGCAATTCACAAACGTTACTTCCGGGTTCCGCAAATGTCGTAGCTTACATAGGACACGACGGCTTAATGGATTTTTCACTCGAATCACCACCCGAGCATAACGGCACCTCAACTCGGGAAGCCATCATTTTAGCGTGTGCCAGTAAATTATATTTTAAAGATGTTGTGAAAACGGCAGGCGCAAAACCATTATTGTGGACCACCAATTTAATGGCACCTGAGGCTTATAGTTTGAAAGCCGCACTGGATGGGTGGATCAAGAATGAGTCGGACGAACAAATACGGCTACGTGCTGCTGCAGCTTACAGTAAATACCAGCATTGTAGCCTGAGTGCGGCAGAACGCTTATTTGCAACAGGATTTTAACGAATATCAACCTCCACTCCGCCCGAATTATAAAACAACTTATCCAATGTCGTAGCGGCTTGATTTAGATCATCCTGCGAAATTCCTTTCGAGATGATTTTACGGAAACGCTCCACTTCCTTCTCGCATTTTTTAAGCAGTTGTTGACCTTTCGGTGTAATCAGCATCACTTTTTTGCGGGAATCAGTTTTATGATCTTGAGTTTTAATCAATTTCTTTTCCAGCAACAAATCGCAGGATCGGGAAACCGCGCCCGGATCTTTGGCAGTGCGACGCGACAATTCTAAATTTCCAATTCCCGCTTGTAATCCGATTTCGGAAAGTAACATCCACTGCTCTACCGTAATGTCGGCTTTAGCCGCGTTTAGAGATTGCTGAAGATGTAAACGAAATTGTCGAACTGTTCTTTCCAACATATAAAGCATGGAATTTGATCTGCTGTGTTTTTTCATAGTGCGTTTAGCTGAGTGATTTGTTTGGAGTGGATATCAACCACAATCCGATAAAAGTGAATAGACCGTTATAGATTAAAATCTCATTGCCAAATTGAAAACCGATGCCTTTGAATACAGGTAATTCGCTGAGTACATAGCACAATGCCGGCGCAAGAATTACAACAAAGGGAACTAATTTTTCACGTGTTGCCCTCTTCGTTAATACACCAAAAGCGAACAGTCCCAGTAAAGGTCCGTAAGTAAACGAAGCAATGGTAAATAAGGTTCTTAGTACCGATGCATCATTCACGACTTTAAAAACTATCATGCATAACAACAATAACACAGCGAAGGAAATATGTACGATGTAACGAACCTGCTTCTTTTTCTTTTCATCCCAGGTATTATGCGATTCATTAAAGCCCAGAAAGTCAATGCAAACAGAGGCCGTTAATGCTGTTAAAGCACCATCGGCACTTGGATAAGCAGCAGATATCAATCCGATAATAAAGAAAATCGCCGATGCTGTTCCCAGGTAATTCAATGCTATGGTAGGAAACAAATCATCCGAGCGTTGTACCACAATTCCGTTTTTCTGAGCATAACCGATCAACAACACTCCTAAACACAAGAACAACAAATTGATGAATACCAGAATAGCACTGAAAGTCAACACATTCTTTTGTGCTTCCTTCAGCGATTTGCAACTGATGTTCTTTTGCATCATTTCCTGATCTAAGCCGGTCATGGTAATTGCGATAAACATGCCACCGAAAAAGGCTTTCGGAAAAAACTGCTTGTCTTTCCAATCCGTATTTATAACCGTGGAGTGCACACTATCCGAAATGTAATTTGTGAGTTCTGAAAAGTTAAAATCCATTCCACGAGCAATCAACACCACGCTTAGCACTAACGACAATACCATGAACGTGGTTTGAAACGTGTCAGTCCACACAATAGTTTTTACACCGCCTTCAAACGTATAGACTAAAATCAGCAGCACGAAGATTAAACCTGTCACCCAAAACGGAACGCCCCATTGGTTGAAAACAAACAATTGCAATACATTCACTACTATAAACATGCGCAGCGATGCGCCCAACACGCGTGAAACGATGAAGAACAACGCACCCGATTTGTACGACACATTGCCAAATCGTTGCTGCAAATAAGAGTAGATGGAAGTAACGTTCAATCGGTAATACAACGGCAGCAACACAAACGCAATCACCGCATAGCCCAACAAATAGCCCAACACCATTTGGAAGTAATAGAAATTGCGGGCTTCCACGTCGCCGGGAACAGACATGAACGTAACACCGGACAGGGATGCGCCAATCATACCGTACGCTACCAAATACCATTTCGACGATCGGTTACCGACAAAATAAGTTTCGTTACTGGCACCGCGCGATGTAATCCATGTAACACCAAAAAGTGCTATCGTATAAATGGCTACACACAGTAAAATAAGTCCGGCTGACATACAAAAACTTTGATGCAAGGTACTTGCTCCGTTGCAGCGAATTTCAGTAGTGAACACAGAGTTAATTAACAGACTTGTTGACAATTCGAAACCCGTAAAATGCTTTAAACTGAAGCACAAGAACTCTTATCTTTACCCCGCATGGTGCAGTATCCCTCTAAACTTATTGAAGAAGCTGTTGAAGCGTTTGCGCAGTTGCCCGGTGTTGGAAGAAAGACAGCACTTCGGTATGTTCTGCACTTGCTTAATCAAGACAAAGGCATAACGGAAAAGTTTGGAACTACATTAACCCGTTTGCAGCAAGACATTAAATATTGCCGTCAGTGTTTTTCCATCAGCGATCATGAGGTTTGCGCTATTTGCTCCGATCGTTCACGCAATAAGGAGTTGGTATGCGTTGTGGAAGATATCCGCGACGTGATGGCGATTGAAAACACCCAACAATTTCGAGGCGTTTACCATGTTTTAGGCGGAATTATTTCACCCATGGATGGCATTGGCCCGAACGATTTGGAAATTGATTCACTTATTCAACGTATTGCTTCAGGCTCGGTTAAAGAGATCATCATGGCATTAAGTACCACCATGGAGGGCGACACCACCAACTTCTATATCTATAGAAAAATCAAAGATTTCCCGGTTCAGGTTACAACCATTGCACGAGGAATTGCCATTGGTGATGAGTTGGAATATGCCGATGAAATTACCCTCGGCAGAAGCATTCTGAACCGTGTTCCTTACGATGTTCCAACAGCTTCAGGGAAAGCTTAATTATTAAACGCTAATTCACTACTATCGAAACACTTATACGCTTTCTATTAAATTTGAACTTTTAGTATTCTGTAGTGAAACTTTCCGTCATTATTGTCAATTATAACGTCCAACATTTTTTGGAGCAATGCCTGCATTCGGTTCGTAAGGCTGCTGCAAAAATTCCGTGCGAAGTGTTTGTGGTAGACAATAATTCGGTGGACGGATCCATTCAAATGGTTCGGGAAAAATTTCCTGAAGTCCTGCTCATAGAAAACAAAAAGAACGTCGGTTTTTCCAAAGCGAACAATCAGGCCATGCGGATTTGTAAAGGAGAATATGTTCTCTTATTAAATCCGGATACGGTTGTAGAGGAAAGTACATTCGAAAAAGTTGTCGCATTTATGGATGCGCATCCTGAAGCGGGCGGCCTTGGTGTGCAGATGATCGACGGGAAAGGAGATTTCCTTCCTGAATCGAAACGCGGCCTTCCTACTCCAACGGTTGCGTTTTATAAAATTTTCGGTTTATCGGCATTATTCCCGAAATCGAAAACTTTCGGGCGTTATCATCTTGGATATTTGGATCGTAATGCCACGCACGAAGTTGAGATCTTATCCGGCGCGTTTATGCTGATGCGACATGCGGCATTGGACAAAGTTGGGCTGCTGGATGAAGATTACTTTATGTATGGTGAAGACATTGACTTGTCGTACCGAATAATTTTAGGCGGTTATAAAAACTATTACTTCCACGATACACGAATTATTCACTACAAAGGAGAAAGCACCAAGAAGAGCAGCGTCAATTATGTGTTTGTGTTCTACAAAGCGATGATCATTTTCGCGAAGAAACATTTTTCACAAAAAAATGCCGAGTTATTTTCTTTCCTTATCAATCTCGCCATTTATTTACGTGCAGGTGCGGCAATTCTGAGTCGTTTCATCAAAGCATCCGCATTAAAAGTGTTAGATGCGGGAATTGTATTAGGCGGGTTATATTTTATTAAACACAATTACGAAGCCTACATTCGATTTACGGAAGGCGGTAGTTATAATGCCGAACTGGTTAATGTATTGTTTCCTGTATACACCTTGCTTTGGGTGATGGCCGTGTACTTCAGTGGAGGATACGACAAACCGATTCGTTTACAAAAAATAGTGCGTGGAGTTGTAGCCGGAACAGCAGCCATTTTGGTTCTGTATTCCTTGTTACCGGAAGCGTGGCGCTTCTCTCGAGGCATTATCCTGTTAGGAACAGGCTGGACATTAGCATCGTATTTACTAACGCGCATGTTTTTTCATGTTGCGAAGATTGGAAGTATGCGACTCGACAGCGGACTCAGTAAACGTATGGCAATAGTCGGCAGTCCGGAAGAATGTGCTCGTGTAAAAGCTGTATTGAATCAAACGTTCACCAATACCGGATTTATCGGTTATGTGAGTCCAACGGAAGACCGCAAAGATGAAGGCTATCTCGGTCGACTGGATCAGCTGGAAGATATCGTGAATATCTACCAAATTGATGAAGTAATATTTTGCGCGCAGGATTTAGCAGCGGAAGTTATTATCGATCGTATGGCTGCACTGGGCGATAATAAGCGTCTCTCGTACAAAATTGCACCGCCCGAAAGTTTGTCAATTATCGGAAGTAATTCCATTGACACTGCCGGCGATTTGTATGTGATAGATATCAATTCCATTGGCAAACCCGTTAACAGAAGAAACAAACGTGTGTTAGATATTGGTTTAGCTTTAACCTTGTTGCCGGTGTTTCCGATTTTAATGTGGGCGATGCATCAACCATTAGGATTTGTGCGCAATATTTTTGCGGTGTTATTCGGTACAAAATCGTGGGTTGGTTATTGCGGTAATGTTGATCATCAATCCCTGCCAAAAATTCGCAAAGGTGTTATATGTCCTGTGGATACACTGAATCAGCCGGAAGTAGCGCCGGAAGTAGCGGAACGATTAAACATGCTCTACGCCAAAGATTACCGCTCTTCCAACGACCTCACACTCATTCGTAAAGGCTTTAGAAAGTTAGGACAGTAAAGTGAGGTGGTGTGGTGGTGTGTTGGTGTGTTGGTGTGTTGGTGTATTAGTGTTTGGGTGTGTTAGTGTTTTGGTGAAGTAGTGTCCAGATGCTTGGTCCGAAGGACTCCAACGGTCTGAAAGACTCCTAAGGAGAGGGATGGTATGTTAGTGAGTTGATAATATGTCATCACTTTAATCCCACACAATCGATGATTAAACGTAAGGATTGATGAAACTTTAAACTTGCAAGGAGTGGGCTAATTGATAGCTACAATCAAGGTTATTATAATCGCTCATGCAAGGAAAGCAGATATGGTACCACAGTGGTTGAATTCCTTAATTAACTTATCAAGTCATTTAATCGCGATAAGAATCCTGTGATATAAGTTCATAAATCAATCTTGTCAATACATAAACATCACCTTCTATCGTACCTCTCATGTAGTGTTCGTATACAAGCTTATTGTCGGGAGGATTAAGGTTTAATATTAATCCTTTCTCCAAAGCTAAAAGCCTTAAGAACTCTCGTTGGGCGCGACCGTTTCCATCTCGAAACGGATGCAGGTAATTAATACAATCCAAAATTTCAGCCAGCTTAGTCGCCAGTTGGTTAATTTCTGCCGGGTCAATGGTTTTATATTGATCGATAATTTGATCTATAAACTGATAAGCCGAACTAAATTGTGATCGAAGAAAAAATTGCTTACCGTCTTTGTTAATTTCAACGATTCGTTCTTCACCGGCCCAACTATAGATATCTTGAAAAAGATACTTGTGAATTCTAAAAAGTGTAATAATGCCCTCAACTCTAATTGGACTAATATATAGCTCTTGAAGCCTTTTCGTAACTGCACCACTTTCAACAAACAACAAAACCTCAGGATCTGAAATTCCATAAAGATTGCGCAAAACACCCGTTATAGGATCTATATATACAAATTGCTGATCAATGTAGTCGTATGACCTAGACATGTGTCTTATCCTGCGCAAAAGCAACTAATTGCTGCAAAGAAATTTCACCGGTTACGAAGTCTCTGATTATCGAAATTGATCTAGGTGTTGGCTGAAAGCCTTCGAACATACAACTACCCAACGCATTTGCAGTTCCTTCCAATGTTTTCAAGTCGGAGAACTGAACACCCATAATGGTGAGATTTTTGCGATCGACTTCTATTGATTGAAACATTGCGCTCCGTTTAACTGTTCAAATTTACGAATTATTGCAGCAGTGTAGTCATACCCCGTTGCTAACCCTACAAAAAAAGCGGCTTATAATTTCTTGCAGCCGCTTCATACTTTAACAATACCGTTTTATTACTGCGCTTTACGCTTAATAGAACAACCAACAGAAACGGTGGTTTTCGTGGTGATTTCTTGTCCTTTGAAAACCGCAGTTAATGCATCAGTCAAATAGCGATTCTTAACTGCCTTCTGGTCTTTCGGAGAATCGTCGATAGCACCGCGATACACCAACTTACCGTCTTTGTCGAACAGGAAACATTCAGGAGTACGGGTTGCGCCAAATGCGTCAGCCATTTCAGAATTCACATCAACCAAATACGGCGCAGTATATTTCTGATCATTACCGTACTTTTTCATGGCATCTTTACTGTCTTCGTTATCGCGCTTAGCTTCGTTGGAATTAACTACAGCTACGCCAATGCCGTAACGCTTTGCCATTTGCTGCGCTTCAACAATTCGACGCTCGTTGGAAATTACATACGGACAGGTGTTGCAGGAAAACATCACGAGTAAACCTTTGTCGGTTTTTAATTCGGTTAAACTTACCGATTGGTCATTCATTACATTGACCATTTTCACTTCTGCTTTCGGAATGCTAGTACCGATTTCAATTGGTGTTACAGCCGTTTGAAAAGTAAATGCCAAGCCGGCAGCTGCCGCAAGGGCTAATGGTGCTAATACGATCTTTTTCATGATGATTAAGTTGATCCTTAAAGATAAGACTTTCAACCATAAACTCAAATTCAGTGCCAACAAGTTATTAACGTAAAACAATCAGCTCGCGGTACAAATACTTTTTCTGAATGGATTCTTTCGGCCTGTAGATGTAATACACCGCGCCATTCCTGATGCGCAGGTGTTTCGGCCACGGTTGTTCAATTTTGTATGTGCCGGAAACTTTGCCTGTTTTAATGTCAATCTTTTTTAGATAAATAAATCCTGCTCTTTCGTGTCGTGCATAAAATTCTCCGGTAACCTCATCCTGATACACTCTTCTATCCCATTCTTTCCAATTTTTCGGATGATGGTAATCGATCTTATTACGTGCAATTAACTGTAAAGTTGAATCGTATAAGTACAATGAATCCGTATAATGGTCGAACACACAAATGGTATCGTTCTTCACATACAAAGGCGCATATAAAGGTGTGTAATAAATGGAATTGGGAAAACCGGTCATTGTAGCTGCAATGATGCGAACATCAATACCCGTGTAAGCAGCCATTTTCCGGGCGTATAAGCGATCCTTAGGTTTTAAGAAATCATATTCCCAGTTGTACATTTTAAGTAATGGTCCATCAACGATATATTTCAAATGGGACACTGTAGAATCTTTCGGATCGTAGGTGAAATACGAGAACGCAGGATAAGCCGGATGATAATTGCTGAATAAGATACGTCTCCCGATAGTATCGGAACACGGTAACATGCGGGCGCAAAAATCTTTATATGGCATGGCAACAATGCTGATTTGTTCACCGTTCAGGCGAACGCGAAAGGCAGAATCCACGCACATCACGTTAATGTTACCTTCATAATCCACAAAAAGTTCTTTTACTTCAACCGGAATAGGCGCACTGCTCAGAATTTTTTGTTCCTCGTTGGCGAGCATCACTTTTGCCTTTTTAGGCGATGATTCGTAAGTGAGTAAAACGTAATTTCCGTTTGGCGCGAATGCAAAATCTTCAATAAAAAAATGCCAGTTACCAATCACCGTGTCGGGTCCGGGGCGTACAACAAATTCCCGAAGTGTGAGCGAATCTTGTTTCATCAGCACATCGAAACGACAAGTATCTCCGGGCCATTGCGCCAGAAATTCATTGGTTAACGTTAAGGTGAATGTCTTGCGCGGAAAAGCACGATATGTAATGACTCTTCCCGGCGTGCGATCTACCGCGATAGCATAACGACCTGTTTTTGTGGAAACACCCGAGGCGTTAGGATTTGTAGTAGAGATTACGACACCTTCCAACGGTAACGAATCTTCAGCAGCACGCACTACGCCGGTAATATACAAACGTGGTGTTTGTGCGTATCCGACAACTGCGAATGATAAAACCAGAAGTACAATAAGTTGACGCATATATTTCAGTGACGCGGCAAGAAATAAATTCCACAAAAAGTAGCGCAATGTACTGGAATTCTGTGTTAACATTAACTTTAGCACATGTTGCCTGACTTCGATTGTTACCGTCGTTTACACGTATCTTCTGATGCAGATGAAGCTGCGATTCGCAAAGCTTGGCGTACTTGCACGAAATCAGTTCATCCCGATGTCAATACATCAGCAACTGCAGGAGCTGAATTTATGCAACTCACTCAAGCCATGGAACTGTTGCTGGATCCGGTTTTGCGCCTGCAACACGACATCAAATGGGGCTATGGCAATGTAGTCCGCAATCAGGATAGAAATTCGAAGCAACATTTTTCGGAAGAGCAATTACAACGCGCGCAAGAACTGGTTAAGAAATGGTCTAACGACTACGAAGCTGCTATGCTTATCCGCTCCCGTCAACGCATGCATCACATTGCAGCTCACAAAAAACGGATGCGTCGATATGTGATGGTGGCTATTACAGCGGTTTCACTGTTACTGATTGCGCTACTTGTACTATTACTCCGCTAACATCGCATTGTGCATATTGTGATGGAACTTCACTAAGGATGTTTCTTGCACATTCTATATTTACGTATCAAACTTTGAATCATGATCAGCAAAGAAGCTATTAGTGTATTTGACATGTTTAAGATCGGCGTTGGTCCGTCGAGTTCACATACTTTAGGTCCCTGGCGAGCAGCAGAGCGATTTGTGCGAGAGCTTCAAAATGTGCAGCCTTTAATGGAAGTACAGCGTGTGCGTACGGACTTATTTGGTTCTTTGGCAAAAACCGGCAAAGGTCACGGTACAGACATCGCTGTTATTCTTGGACTTAGTGGTTACGATCCGGTTACGTTTGACACAACTACATTGACGGCAACAATAGATCAAATCACTCAAGGAAAAATTATGACGTTGGGTGGTTCACATGATATTGCCTTTCATGTGAATGATGATTTGTTGTTTCATAAATCACAAAATCTTCCGTTTCATCCCAACGCTGTTACGTTTACCGCGCATTTTAAAAATGGTGATGAATTTGCAGCCACCTACTACTCTATCGGAGGAGGATTTGTAGTGAAAGAAGACGAATCGGGAAGTTCCGGAACGCCTGTAGTACTAAAGTTTCAGGTGAATACCGCAGATGAATTACTGGAAAACTGCATGACTTCACGCAAAAGTATTTGGGAGTTGGTGATGGACAACGAGCGTTCCTGGAGAAGTGAAGATGAAACCCGCGTGGGCTGCTTGCGAATTTGGCAAACGATGGCAGATTGCATTTGGCGTGGCATACATGCTGAAGGTTTGTTGCCGGGCGGTTTGCATGTAAAGCGTCGCGCTCCTGAAATGAATCGCCGGTTATTACAAGGAAAAACGTAC
>CALJIF010000076.1 GCA_937974275.1 uncultured Flavobacteriales bacterium | reverse complement strand
CCATTTATTTTTCAAGACACATCTTTGTCCCTATTCAGGAAATTACTGCCAAAGTAAAAGAAATCAGCTCCGAGAACATTCATCTTCGACTGGAACCGGCAAAAGGCAACAACAGCAATGAAATCAATGAATTGATTAATACGTTCAATGATCTTTTAAGTCGAATAGAAACCGCATTTGAAACGCAGAAGAATTTCATCAGCAATGCGTCACATGAACTGGGTACTCCTTTAACTGCTATAATAGGTGAAGCAGATGTGGCTTTGATGAAACAACGTTCACCTACTGAATACGAAATCGCCATTCAGCACATTTTACAACAGGCAGAACGACTTGACCAAATCACTAAATCGCTCCTGTTTCTTGCCCAAACCGGCTACAGAGAAAAAGGCAGCAACTTCGAAATGGTCCGTCTGGACGAAGTGCTTTGGCAAACGCATGAGATCATCAATAAGTTGAATCCGCAAAATAAAATTCAAATTGATCTTAGTTTACTTCCCGAAGACCCACGTAAGCTGAAGGTATTTGGCAACAAACAACTGCTGCAAATGGCTATTGCCAATATTTTAAACAACGCCTGCAAATATTCCGGTAATCAAACGGTAGAAGTTTATCTCGCGTCCTCCGACAAACACATCATTCTAAACATTCAAGATCACGGAATTGGTATTCCGGACTCGGAAATGCCATTTATTTATGATCCGTTCTTCCGGGCTTCCAATACCAAACTATTCGAGGGATATGGAATTGGATTGCCACTTACCCGAAACGTGGTGAAGTTGCATAAAGGAGAACTTTTGGTCAAGTCCAAAGTCAATTCCGGGACAACAGTGACCATCAAATTGCCGCTCTTAATGCCGGACTTGAAATCCTAATCGAATTCTAATCTCATCTTAAAGTCCGTCTAATCCCGTAGCTGTAGCCTTGTCATCATTAATCCGATGATATGGCAAAGACACTTCTAATTCCGACAGATTTTACAGTTGCTTCTTTGTATACGGTTAAGCAAAGTTTAGAACATGTTGACCGTGTTCGTATTGTATTGATGTACGCGGAATCTCTCAATGATTCTATTACCGATCTATTGCTTTTCCGCCCACATAAAAAACTGCAGAGTCATTTGAATCGTGATTTTTCCGAAGCATTGGAAATAATTACCAATCGTTTCGAAACAAAACTGTACGGCCCAATTTCTATTCATGGATTTCACGGCACCAACAAAAATGCCATGATTAATTTTCTCGATGCACATCGCGTTGATGAAATCGTTGTTCCGGAAGATTTTGTATTCAAAACGAACCGTCAACTCGTAAACCCCATGCAATTGCTGGCTGCAGCAAACAGGCCCATTCGTTCCATTCGAATTCCACAATCCACCACCCAAAATCATATCACGGAGTTGATCTCTTTATTCCAGTAAAACATGAGTAAAACCAAATTTCCCACTACACTCGCAGGGCGAGTAAAACTATTCTTCACTTTCTTCGACTCACGTTGGGAAGACTTAACCAAAGACAACTGGGGCAAAACTGTTTATCGCGATTTTAGTGCAGGACTAATTGTGGCGATGACTGCAATCCCAATGGCAATGGGTTTTGCGATGGCAATGGGTATGCGCCCTGAACATGGAATTATTGCAGGAGCAATGGCCTGCATCATCGGAAGAACATTTGGTGGATCAAAATATCAAGTGTATGGACCGACTGCCGCGTTCATTCCGGTTATTGCTGCACTGATCAGTAAATATGGGACTGAAAATGGAGGCACTTTTGAACAAGCTCACGGCTTCCTCATACTCGTATCCATTATCTCGGGAATAATTCTGATCGTGATGGGATTGTTCGGATTTGGTCGATTTGCAAAATTGGTTCCCAACTCTATTATTGTCGGATTCACGATAGGTATTGCTGTTGCAATCGCACTCACCAATATGAAAGATGTTTTAGGATTGGAATCTTTTGCCGCACTGACGGGCGATACAGGAAGTTTCTATGAACGTTTTTCGACAGCATGGAGTAATATGGGGTTGATTAACGGATGGGCCATTTTTCTTGGTTTACTCACATTTGCATTAGCAAAATTTCTGATTCGAATTTCCATTTTCATCCCCGGTCCTGTAATTGCGATGCTTGTTGCAACAATTTTATCATCAACGTTGCTGGCTGATAAAAACATCATGTTGGTTCGCGATTTATACGGTTCTATTCCAAATAACTTTTTTGAATTTACCGCACCGGTATTGCCGGGTGTTACCTTCGATGTAATCATCGACATTATATATTTCGTTGGTGCTATCGTATTTGTTTCCGGCGTTGAAAGCATCTTGTGTTCCAGTATGGCCGACAAGTTGGCAAAGAATGATCGCACACCTTTTAATCCGGACAAGGAATTTTTCGGACAAGGTATGGTGCAAATTATTACTCCGCTTATACAAGGATTTCCGTGCACCGGCGCATTAGCACGAACAGCAACCAGTATTAAAGCAGGTGCTCAAACTCCACTGGCAGGCTATTTCAAAGCAGTCCTCAAATTAGTAATGGCATTTTACTTAGCACAGTATTTGGAACTAATACCGATGGCTTGCATTGGAGGAATTTTAATTTGGGTAGCGAGTAACATGATCAAGCCTTCAGAAATACGTGAAGTAAAACATACCGGGAAATTCGAATTTTCAATGATGGTGTACACTGCCATTATGGTACCTGTTACGGACTTCCTCACCGGAGTGCTTTCCGCACTGATCATTTATTTCGTTGTAAAAGTTGTATTCAAGAAAAAGACTAAAACGAACGTAGAATTGCAATAACAGAGGTTGGAACCACAATTCTACTTTGCAGGCTGTTTCGGGGGAGGCAGCCTGCTTCATTTTTATTCACCCGGCAACCGCTCCCAAAACACAAACCCATTCTCCTCTTTCAGTTTTCGCAAATGCGGATAATATTTAACCACTTCCGACTCGAACGTATTCTTGCAAACAAAATACATCGGACGATCAATATTCCCTCGTAGCATCCAGTCTCGTTGCATAGAAATATTGATTTCCGTTAACGTGCGCTTGGGGTCTGCGAATGACTTTGAATTTCGATTCTTCCATTCCACAAACGCAGGAACTTCAGCAAGCCCGGGTTGGACACGTGAATAATAATATTGCGCGTAGCTTTTAAATCCTAAAGTTTCAACAAACACATTTTTATCTTGCAACGATTCATAAAAACGGACAGCGGCTCCTTGCGAATATTCTTCCACACGCGGAGCTAACAATCCCGATGCTAAGCCGGTTGCCACCAGCGTGCTACCAAGTATGATATAGGCTGCTTGCGTGTGTAATTTCTCTTTCAATTTCCACAGCATCCATAAAAGCCCGGCAAGTAAAACTAATCCCGGTAACCATTCCCAACCATTCCAATTTGCAGTGGCTTCAAGGTTTCCTGCAGCAAAACGATCTTTAACTAAACCGGCGTCCAGTATATGTTTCTTGAAACGATCTATTTGAGGAACAACAGTAAAACCAATTATCCAAACGCCTCCTGTTACAGCCACCATCCATGTCATCCAACGCTTCCAGGTCAATTCACTGTTATGAATACGATAAATCGTGCGTGCTCCGATAAACGTTAACGGGAAATAAGTCAACGAGGAATAATGAATAATTTTTGTTTCTACATACGAGAACAAAATCAACACCGTGAGCAACAAAGCTTTCATCCACCATCCGACGTGCGTCTCCCACGGAGTCAACATACCTGTGCTTTTACCACCAATAAATCCGCGCAAGGCAAAAGCGAAAATCGGGAAACATCCGATTAACAAAACCAATAAGTGGTAGTAAAACGGACCTCCGTGTCCTGCATCCTCTGTTGTAAATAACCGAACCTGATAAACGAAAAACTCTACTATTACGTTCGTACGTCCTCTCAATATTTCAATAATGAACCAAATACTTCCGGTAGCAATTACCGTTAATGCGATAACGGCAAATTGTTTAATCGACATAAACGGTTTGCCCTTTTGTTTCACGACAAAAACCAGAAACACCAATCCGAACACCACCATGGCTGCAGGACCTTTGGTAAGAATTGCTAATCCCAAAGCAATGCCCGATAACAACAACTCTTTACGCAGTGGTAGTTTGGAATGGTACGGTTGATTATTATGAACAAAAACAGCGAAAAACCAAACTCCGGCAAAAATGAATAGATTGAACCACGGATCGATGATACCCGAACGGAAATAAAAGTGTGGTAACAATGATCCTACATATGCCAATACCCAAATCAGCGCGAAACGGTGATCGTATACTTTGCGACCTACATGATATAAAAAGAGTACGGTAAATGCGCCACATACAGCGTTAGGCAAACGTGCAGCAAAATCGCCGGCTCCCAATGCTTTCATGGCCAATGCCTGCATCCAGATGAATAGCGGAGGTTTTTCCCAGAATGGTTCGTAGTTAATTCGAACCGTAGAATAATCGCCGGTTACCACCATTTCCCGGGCACATTCCGCAAAGTTGATTTCGTCCCAGTCGAACAAATGCGACGACCCAAGAAACGGCACAAACAGCAACAACGCGCCGATAAAAAGTAACAGAGATGTCTTTACGCTTCGATTCACAAAAACAGAATAAGTCGTAAAGATACAATCCCCGAATTTATTATTCAGGCATTAGAGACAGCAATAAAACCGGCCGAAACAATTCACATAAAATTATCAACCACTAAAGATGATGAACAAGAATTCAATTTAGGTTAGAGAAGCTTCATCAGTGCAAGTAATGGTCGTTTGTCTTCAAACAAAAAACGGATGAGCATAATACTCATCCGTTTACAATGAAACGATATACTCCCTAATTACATCGTTTTACTTAAAAAACTATTTAGTTCGTGACGCAATTCGTTGAATACTTTCTCGAATTGTAATACATTTTCACGCATTAAAGGATGGTCATTCACCTGACGAACGTCGCTGCTCACAGGATTCTCCTTCACACGATTTTCTAAATAGGAATCGTGATCTTTTACGGCATGAACCAATTCATCGATATTATTGCGTTGAACGATGAGTTGATTCTGAAAATGTTCAATCTGTGCTAAAACTTCCTGATTAGTGTTCTTCCCTGCCACTTCTTCTACACGGTTGCGCATCACCGCAAGCTCATCTTTATAGAAATTCAACTTGTTTAAAAACTCAGTGTGTTCGGCGTGTAGTTCTGAAATTGATTTTGTGTTCATAGCGGGTTTCAATTAGTTAATGATTACACGACAAAATTGAACAATGAAAAAGGGAGTAGAAATGATCTACTCCCTTTTAAAACATGACGGTTATCAGTTGTTACGATTTCAGTATCCGACGAACGGTGAAACCTTCTGCGGTGTACACTTTAACAAAATACATACCTGCAGACAACTCCGAAATATTTAGACGAAATCCTTGCAGCGATTGCGTTGCCGTACTTTGTACCATAGCCCCGGAGATGTCGTAAACATCAATTGAATAAAAATCATTCGCGGCATTTGGAGCACGAAACTCCACAAAATCATTTGCAGGTACCGGGAACACGGTTAATTCAGGAATGAGATTATCTTCTGCAATTAACGCAGATAAATCTTCCTGAACTGTAGTGGTAGATAAATAAACGATATCGCCGGCTGAGTTCGACAAACTGTTGGTGCTATTAAACGCACCATACAATGTAACAGGGCCCGAACCAGCTGCAGGAGCTGTCCAATCGAACGTCCAGGTTTTAGTGCCTGTTGGTCCTGAAGTGCCGGCAGTTTTGTGTGTAATGTACTTACCGTTAACCTGCGTTTGAGTTTCTGCTGTATTGGTAGCAATTAAAGTTCCCAATTGCTGCCCTGTTGCGTTTTGAGGAGAAACCTGGAAACCGAATTTGGTTCTTCCCTGAAAGGTAACCGTTGCCGTTACCTGATAAGTCGTCCCCGGAATATATCCATTAACCGGAGTGTTCACGGTAATCAAACCCGTCTGTGTTGTTGGCGTACCGGCATGACACTGTGTGCAATTCTGTCCGTCTCCCGGAGAACCTGTTTTCCCGGAATTCGATCCGCTTGTGTTGGAATGCGCATCCTGCACAGGTAGAGCGGTTACCCAAATCACCACCAACCCAATCATTAAACCTATTACTTGTATCGTTTTTTTCATCATAAATAAGTGTAGCTACAAATATAATAGTGACAATGAATAATCCTAATCCATTAAACTATTTAAAGCTTATTTGCAACAAACTATCCAGCTCCGGAACCTTCACTTCCCGCGGTAAAAAACGTTGGAAACTCTTGTTTTGATTAACAATCCACGTAGCCGGAATGTTTCCCTGCCAGGTACTATCCACCTTAGGAATCCATTCGTTTTCGTACAATTCATCAAGAAACAACACATCCTGCTTAATGGATTTCTTATCGATAAACTGTGGCAGCTTTCCACTCAAATCCTTAGGAAAATCAAGTGATACAAGAAGAACTTTCACCGGTTTCCCTGCAAACTTGTTGTCTATTGTATCAAAAACAGGCAATTCTTTCACGCACGGCGCACACCACGTTGCCCAGAAGTTCACCACATATGTGGTATCATTAACCGCATGTACACGTTTTATCAGTGAGTCAATCTTCACCTTTTGAACAGGCTTCACGAGCAGAAAGCTCATCAACAGCAACGAAAAAATCAACAGCAGGTTTCTCATAACTGTAAAGATAGTCTGCATGATTAAATCCTGCTAAAATCCTACATTTGGGAAATAACCTAATCCCTATGTCGGGCCAGCTGCCCTTATACAAAATCATCGCTCCTGCCATTCCATCTGCAGGTGTATATTTCTTCACCACCGAAAGCGGGTTGAACTACGAAGTTCGTTTTGGTCGTCGTCAAGACAACATTTTGCATGCTACGATTGTTTTTGGTGTGATCAATGACGAGTTTGAAGGTGAAGAATACGTAGTGACGAATCGTGGGGAGGTTTTTCGGGTGATGAGTACGATTGTGGAAATTGTGAAGATGTTTATGGCGGAACATCCCAAAATCATGTACTACGAATTCACCGGAATTCCTAAAGACGGGGAAGATGAAAGCAAATCATCGCAACGTACACTGCTTTATAAACGCTACCTGCCGCGCATATTCGACAACACGTGGCAACTGCACTTCAACGGAAACTCGGCCATGGTGACCAGAGCTAACCGTTTACGATGAACACAACACCAGTTAACGTTTTTTGGTTCCGACGCGACCTTCGTTTTAACGATAATGCGGGATTATATCATGCTCTCAAATCGGGAAAACCTGTTGTGGGCTTCTTTATTTTTGATGAAGCCATTCTCGGTAAACTCAACAGGAAACTTCCCGATCGTCGTGTAGATTTTATTTATGACGCCATTCAACACTTACGAAAGGAATTCGAAATACGAGGCGGAGCACTTGAGGTGATTCACGCTGAAGTGAACGACGCTTGGAAACAGCTTTTAAACGCTTATCAGGTACAAGCTGTTTATACGAACCACGATTACGAACCATACGCACGTCAACGCGATAAGCGTATCGGAACGATGTTAACCGAAGCGAATATTGCCTTGTACACGTGCAAGGATCAAGTCATTTTTGAAAAGAGTGAAATTGTAAAGGATGATGGTAAACCCTATACCGTATTCACACCGTACAAAAACAAGTGGCGCAAAACGGTGAATGAATTTTACATGCGTTCTTATCCCGTTGAAAAATATGCGAACAATCTCCTGCAAACGAACGCCCGATTTCATGTCGACCACGATTCGCTTGGCTTTCCTAAAAATCCCGAGGCTGCAACGGCGTTCGTATTGAACGATGCTTTATTGAAAAACTATGCCGAATTACGAGACTTCCCGGCTCGAAATGCGACCAGTAAACTGAGCATTCATCTTCGGTTTGGTACCGTAAGCATTCGAGAATTATTTCGTCGTGCTGCGCCACTTTCCGAAACATGGACCAACGAGTTGATTTGGCGTGAATTCTACATGCAAATTTTGTGGCATTTTCCGCACGTGGCCAATCAGGCATTTAAACCGGAATACGATAGAATTGCCTGGAGAAATAACGAAGAGGAATTCAAAAAATGGTGCGAAGGAAAAACCGGTTATCCGTTGGTTGATGCCGGAATGCGCGAGTTGAATGCAACCGGATTCATGCATAATCGGGTGCGTATGGTGGTGGCCAGCTTTTTAACCAAACACCTTCTGATTGATTGGCGTTGGGGCGAAGCTTACTTTGCGGCAAAGTTGAACGACTTCGAACTTTCTTCGAATAACGGAGGTTGGCAATGGGCTGCAGGCTCCGGAACAGATGCTGCTCCATACTTCCGGATTTTTAATCCGAGTGAACAATTCCGCAAATTCGATCCTCAAGCCGTTTATGTTAAAAAATGGGTGCCCGAATACGGAACCGCAAAATACCCGCCACCGATGGTCGATCATGCATTCGCCAGGGACCGTTGCTTAACCACTTACAAAGCCGCGTTAGCTAAGTAAGATCTTTCTTTCGTACCTTTACGAGAGTAGCATCCCCGCATGTTTACATTTTATACGAAGGCATCATGAAACGTCTTTTTTTCATTGTTATTTTGCTGTCGGCTTCGGCATTCGCCAACGCCAAAGAAGTTACGGCAAATCTTACCTGGTCTGCATTTTCTACTCCCGATCACAAAACGTTTGTAGAAACGTACATGTCGATTATCGGCAATTCGGTGGAGTACAAAAAAAATAAAAACGGATCCTATCAGGCTTCTGTTGAAGTTTTAATGACTATCACAGAGAATGATTCTATTAAAGCAA
>CALJIF010000075.1 GCA_937974275.1 uncultured Flavobacteriales bacterium | reverse complement strand
AATTGCTGATGTACGGATTCATCTTTGGATTGTGGTGGATCTGGATTCAAAAATTATCATCCCGCTAGATGAAGCGTAAACTCCTCATTTTTCTTGGAATTGCAGCACTGATCGCTACCGGATTTTTTCGGGAATATTTGTTCCTGAATATCAACGAGCAGATTCGTGTAACATACTATCAGGTAAATGATACTCATGTTGATCCGCCATTACAAGTATTAGCTCGATTCAGTTACAGTGAATTGTACTACGGCAAATGGCTGTTAACCTTAGTATTTGCAGCAATCATGGCAGGGTTGACGGCACTCACTGTTAAGTGGTGGTTTAGAAAAAAAGAACTGGTTCGAATTGGTTTACTGGTGTATGGATTCGTGTTTGGCTTATCCTTTATTTTCTTTCTCATTCATGCATTTTTCCCGATGTTGGAAGGATCCTATGCTATTTCCCGTTTCCTGGTTGGAATGACAGAAACGCCTCTGCTGAGTGTATTACTGATTGCCGCATTTACCCTCGTGAACAAACAAGAATCCCTTCCGAATACCAATAAATCATGATGCAATATGTACTTTTGCATCACTCAAAAACAATTTTATGAAACGCGACACCGCAATTTTTAAACTCATCAAAGAAGAGTTACACCGTCAGACCAATGGCATTGAATTGATTGCATCAGAAAACTTTGTCAGCGCACAAGTAATGGAAGCAATGGGTTCTGTTATGACCAACAAATACGCAGAAGGACTTCCCGGAAAGCGTTACTACGGTGGTTGCGAAATTGTGGATCAGAGTGAACAACTGGCAATTGATCGTGCTAAGCAGTTGTATAATGCCGCATGGGTGAATGTGCAGCCGCACTCCGGAGCGCAGGCAAACGCAGCTGTTATGCTGGCTTGCTTAAATCCCGGTGATAAGATTTTAGGATTTGATTTATCGCATGGAGGGCATTTAACGCACGGATCTCCGGTTAACTTCAGTGGCAAATTGTATAAGCCGTCCTTCTATGGTGTAGAAAAAGAAACGGGTGTTATCAATTACGACAACGTAGAAAAAATCGCGTTGAAGGAAAAGCCAAAGATGATTATCTGTGGTGCATCAGCATATTCACGTGATTGGGATTATGTGCGTTTGCGCAAAATCGCTGACAAAGTGAAAGCATTGTTATTGGCGGATATCTCCCACCCTTCAGGTTTGATTGCACGCGGTATTTTGAATGATCCATTGCCGCATTGCCATATCGTAACTACTACAACACACAAAACCTTGCGTGGACCTCGTGGTGGTATGATCATGATGGGACAAGATTTCCCGAATCCATGGAGATTGAAAACCCCGAAAGGAGAGATTAAGATGATGTCTGCTATTTTGGATGCAGCTGTTTTCCCGGGCACACAAGGCGGACCGCTGGAGCACGTTATTGCGGCAAAAGCAGTTGCATACGGTGAAGCGTTGTCTGATAGTTTCGTGAAATATGGAATTCAAGTGGTGAAGAATGCCAACGTAATGGCCAACGAGTTTATGAAACGCGGATATCAGGTAATTTCAGGTGGTACAGACAATCATTTGATGTTGATTGATCTTCGTTCCAAAAACATTACCGGTAAAGAAGCGGAAAATGCGTTGGTAAAAGCAGATATCACAGTGAACAAAAACATGGTTCCGTTCGATGACAAATCACCATTTGTTACTTCCGGTATTCGTGTAGGAACACCGGCTATCACCACACGCGGATTGAAAGAGCGCGATATTCCGAAAATCGTTGATTTAATGGATATGGTGATGATGAATCACACCAACGAAAAGAAGTTGGCAGCGGTGAAAAAGGAAGTAAACAAAATGATGAAGCAATACGATTTATTCGCCTGGTAATCAATAAATAAAACAAAAGAAGCTGTACCGAAAGATGCAGCTTTTTTTGTGCGCTGAAATACCTGATTCTGCGCGTATCACAAGCAAAAAGGACGACCTTTCGATCGTCCTTTTCTCATCATTCATTTTTAATTGTTCGACTATCTAGTCAGCATTACGCGTTGTGTGGTCATCTCTGCTCCATGCATCACACGAACAAAATAAACTCCGTTAGCTTGTGTGCTCAGATTGATTT
>CALJIF010000074.1 GCA_937974275.1 uncultured Flavobacteriales bacterium | reverse complement strand
CCGGTGGACAATTTTAGCGAATGATGTGTAGCGTTAGCGTACAAGAAGACCAGCTAACAGTAAACAAAAAAGCCACGTAAAAACGTGGCTTTTAAGTGATCCCGCTGGGAGAAAGAGCGTAAAGAAATTGTCCGGTGGACAATTTTAGCGAATGATGTGTAGCGAAGCGTAAAAGAATCCCAGCTATATAAATGCAAAAAGGATCGCTATTTAGCGATCCTAATCGTGATCCCGCTGGGATTCGAACCCAGGGCCCTTACATTAAAAGTGTAATGCTCTACCAGCTGAGCTACGGAATCAAATTCCACTCTTAATGAATGCGGGTGCAAAGATAACAGCATGATTTTACCCTGCAAATAGATTTATTAACTTTTTTATAATCTGTTGAAAAACAGGTATTCCGACTTTCAGCAGGAATAATGAATCCGGAACGAAACCATATTTAACGCATCCTCGTATCTTTAGTAACCTAACGCTACAAACCCATGAGCGCTCTTACTATCAGTATTCACCGCGGCTTTGGTCCGCTCGAATTCGGCATGCTGCCCGAAAAAGTGGAGGAATTAATCGGCCCGCCGGAAGAAGCCGAAACACTTGAAGGTGTTGACAGTTCTTCACTCGTATGGCATTATTGGCAACGCGGATTCACATTGTTTTTCGAAATCGACTTAATGAAACGCTTCTGCTGTGTAGAAATTGACAGCGGTGCAGATGCTTCTCTGTGGGGGCAGGCTATCGGACCATGGACAGAAGCTGCCGCTATGGAATTGTTTCGTAAAAATGGCTTCGACGATTTTCAGGAAGAAAAAGAAGATTGGGGCGAAAAGCGAATTACTTCCGATGCAGCGATGGTTGATATGTATTTTGTGCAAGGCAAGATGGTTTGTCTCAATTATAGCGTAGTTTTGCCGGATAGTCTTACCTTGCTAAGCATTAATTAAAATCACGTATGAGAATTTTTTTAGTAGGCTTTATGGGAGCCGGAAAATCAACTTTGGGACGAGAGTTAGCGCCGTTGATGAACATGCAATTTGTGGATTTGGATCAGGAGATCGAAACGCGCGCCGGTAAAGGCATTCCGGCAATTTTTGCTGCTGAAGGTGAAGCGCATTTTCGCGATCTCGAAAAACAAATGCTGCACGAAGTGATAGAGAAAGACAATATCATTGTTGCGTGTGGCGGCGGAACACCTTGTTATTTCGATAACATGGATGTCATGAATAAATCGGGTGTAACGATTTACATTAAGATGAGCACCGACGCGTTGACAGAACGTTTACAACAAGACGGGTCACGCCCATTAATCAACGATCTGAATAACGGCGAGTTGTGGCAATGGATTCATACCACATTAGAAGATCGCGAGACATTCTATCTGCAATCGCAATACAAAGTAAAAGGAAAAGGACTGAAAGCCTCTGAGCTCGCAGAATTCGTTCGCCTGTTTGTATTGGGCGAAAAAGCGGAAGCTTAATTATTCCAGAAAAACGGAAGCATCACCATTTTCGGGCAATTCGACACGAATATGCTCTTGCATGGTTGTTGCCAATGATAAGCCTACGAAATTGGTTTTAACCGGAAAACGAGTATGATCGCGGTCCACTAGTACGCAGGTTAAAATTCCTTTTACCGGTTGATTTAAGAACGCTTTCACAGAATACATCAGGGTTCTTCCGGAATTTGAAACATCATCAACAACGATGACTGTTTTATCGCGCAATTGATCCGATGGAATACTGATTACAGCAGGTTGCTCCAGTGGCGCGTCTTTGCCGAGCTTAACCGAACACACTACAATATCCAGTTGGGAGATTTCCTTCAGAATTTTTGCAATACGAGCCGCAATCACAATTCCATTTTTCTCAATGCCGGCAATCACAATGCTGCCTTCTTCATTGCAGTGTTCCAGAATTTGCCACGCTAAACGATTGATGCGTTGTTCAATCTGACGGGCATTCATAATAAGCGTTGCGTTGTGACTCATATACTGAATTTCGTACTTAACAAATGTACTAGTTTCGACTAACGACAACAAAAAAGGCTGCGTGCATTTCTGCAACACAGCCTCAAAAGTGAAGGGTGTAATTCTTACTTGATCACATTTACGTGACCAATATATTTATGCGTTTTATTAAATACATCTTTCACAACGGCACGCCACACATACGTGTCAATCTGCACAATTTCTCCGCTCTTGCCTTGTACGGTTCCATCCCATGGTTTAGCGATGTTGTCGGTATAATAGATCATGTTACCCCAACGATCGAAAATCCACATTTCATATTCAACGATTCCCAATCCTGTTCCGATAAAATAATCGTTGTTACCGTCACCATTCGGTGTAAAGGCATTCGGGAAATAGATGATAAATTCAGGATCAATACAAACTTCCAACGTATCGCTATCCGGACAATTGTTCGCGTTATTAGCTTCTAAAATTACGTCGTAACAAGAACCAATTTCATTCGGGAAATCGAATGTTGGATTTTGAACAGTGGATGTTCCTAAATTATCGAAGTACCAGGTCCACGAAGTTGGATTTCCGGTGGACAGATCAGTGAAGGTAAGATTCGTATTGAAGATCGTAGTTGGTTGTGGCGTTGCGCTAAAATCAGCCACTACATTTTCGAATACACATACATACGACGGCATTATGATGGTGCCAACGCATCCGTTGTTATCAGTAACGGTTAATGTTACATCGTAACAACCGGGAGCTGTATACAAATTATTCACCGGGCCACAGTTATTGGAAGTCGTATTGTCTCCAAAATTCCATGAACATGAAACGCTGTTCGGTGTGTTATTCGTGAATGTGGTTAATAATGGCGCACATCCTGATAACGGCGTTCCGGTAAAGCTTGGTGTTGGATTCGGATTCACAGTGATAGTAACTACTGCTGAAGCAGTTGGAGTTGTACATCCATCATCCACAGTAACTGTGTATGTGGTAGTAGTTGTAGGAGCAACAACAACCGAAGCTCCGGTTCCGGTACCGGCAGGTAACCACGTGTATGTGTAAGGACCACCATTTCCACCGCCGGCTACCGCAGTTAATGTACTGTTAGAACCTGCACAAATAGATGGAGGTACAGCGACAACCTGAACGTTAAGTGGAGGATATAAGGTAACCGTTACGTTTGCAGGTGCCGACTGACAACCATTATCATCAGTTACAATTACCGAGTATTGTGTGGTTTGCGCAGGTGTAACAGTGACACTTTGTGTAGTCCCTGTTCCTACCGGATTCCAGGTGTAAGTATATCCTGTGCCGCTTCCACCACCCGGTGTTGCAGTTAATGTAGACGATTGTCCAATACAAATTGTAGCCGGTACAGCAACAACCGCCGCAGTTACGGCAGTAGGAGAAGATATTGTTACAGTACTTGTGCCGCTGCATTGATTAGCATCAACAAATGTTACAATGTACTGACCGGCACATAAGCCTGTTGCAGTTTGTGTCAATTGATTCGGCACAGTATTCCAAGAGTAGGTGTAAGGCCCCGTTCCGCCGGATGCAGTCGCAGTCGCTGTTCCATCACATGCTCCTGCACACGATTCATCTGTTGTAGTTGTGGTAGCCGTTAAGTTACCATTGCTGCCTTGCACAGTAACCGATACGTTAGAAACACAACCATTCGCATCTGTAACCTGAATGTTGTATGTTCCTGCTGCAAGGTTACTGCATGTATTGGCTCCGGCGACATTCGTAGCGGTTTGCAAAACGTTATTCGCAAGATCTGTCCAGGTAAAGTCGTAAGGTCCTGTACCACCCTGTGGTGTTGCTGTTGCTGTTCCGTTGCTTTGGTTACATGATGCAGGCGTACTACCAATTAACACTTGTAAAGCTGTAGGTTGTGTAATCGTTACAGTTGCATACGTTACGCATAATGTGTTTTGATCGGTTACTTCAACCGTGTATGTTCCGGGTCCTAAATTATTAACCGTATTTGCACCTGTTTGATTCGTTGAAGTCTGAATAACGTTATTGCCGGCATCGGTCCAGATAAAATCGTAAGGTCCAACACCAACAGGAGTAGCTGTAGCAGAGCCGTTGTTTTGCCCGAAACATAGAATATTTACCTGCGTCATTTGAGGAGGCGCACAGCATGACAATGATGCATTAAATTGATATACAGGATCACTTACACAAGCAATGTTCGTCCAGTTACCGGTTTCACCATCACCATAAGTGTCGATGATAATTCCCAAATCATCTCCTTGGTTGGCCGGTGGACAATCCTTTGCAGTTATGGTCCAGCAAAACGTCCAGCTTACTTGTCCATCGCAATTGTCTCCGAAATTATCAGTCGGGTTTCCATTTGGTCCACCTTGAACAATATCGCCGTCGAAGAAGAAACCACTAAGTATTCCATTTCCATTCGGAGTATTCACATTGTTAAACCATTGCCAAACACCCGGGCCACCGTCACAGGTTGCTGCACCTTGCAAATTGGTTAGTGTTGTTAAGTCCCAACCATTACCAAAAGTTGGAATAACAGCATGAAGCCAATTGGTATTTTGTTGTTCCCATTGTGTGATGGTATAACAAAACGTAACTGTTGTACCACCCTGATATTGACCGTTAACCGGTGCAGGATTCACTGTTAGATTGGAAGCTGTTAAACAGTCACTGCAATCGTTAATGTTTTGCAACGTCATGTTGAACGTGCCTTGATCTGTCGGCGAGCCACCACTAATTTGAATGTAGTACGTTTGACCCGGCACCATTTGGTCGAAATTGGCTGTTAATGTATTACCGCCACCTATAGCACATCCGCGACCAATAAGACCATTGCAGGTTCCCTGATAAATAGCGATGTTCGGTTGAACAATATTTCCATTGATGGTGATAACCACTTCGTTTCCTGAATTCACAAACGAATACCAAACGTCAGTTGCCGGCGAAGCCATTGGCGTGTTGTTGCTGGGCTGACAATTGATGAGTGTGGTATACGGCTGCTCTGTTACAGAGTTTACGTTGGTTAAGTTGTTAAATGTGGAAATTGCGCCAATTCCGTTTGGACAAGGTGCAGGTGTTCCTAATGTTCCAAGTGGTGTTGCACCAAAGCAGTCATCATTAGTAACTTGTGCATTTACATGCAACGCGGAAACACAACACAAAATACCAAGTAGTAGAAGTTTTTTCATGGTCAATTACTTGTGTTTGTTGCGTGTAAGCATTTCAACCACCTTCCCGTCTTCAGTTAATCGAAAGATGGGTTTTGTGTCAAAATCAGGAGCGGCCGTACGTACGCGATCCATCTTAACGGCGATGCCTTGCGCGATGCATTCATTAGCCGATAATAATTCCACAAGCAGTCCCGATTCGAATTTCAAAACGTTTTTTTGATCGACATAACGATAACGATCTAAATCACATTGGGCAAGCGCTGCGTCATATGCAGCAATATTTTGTACGGATTCCGGATTTTGATACGTCCACGATTTCAGGTTCGTGAAACTGAATGAAATAATCGGAATGAGAAAAAGTAAGAGTAACTTTTTCATCGTAATATTCTTGGTTGGTGTAATCAAATATACAACTGTTTATTGATTAAAATGACACCGAAACACCTTAAAAATCAGATCAATAAATTCAATAATGGAGCTGTTGCACCTTCCCATCCGAATGACTGATGTACCAATTTCAACCCGTTGTTCTGAAGTAATTGATATTGGTCGCTGTTATTTAATAATAGGTCGATGGAATGTGCAAATTCGTCAGGTGTTGAGCATACCATGATTTCCTGATTCGGGATGGCACCTAACGCGTTGTTAGATAAAGGCGTTGTTATGCACGGTAGTCCGCATGCCATGGCTTCGAGTAATTTATTTTGCAAACCAATACTTGATTGCATGGGTGCTACCAAAATTTTCGACCGCCGGAAACTGTTTCTTATGTCATCAACCCAACCTGTCACGTGAACCAGATTTGAGGCTAGCGCTTTAACTTCTTCTGCAGGATCAGCACCCGAAATCAATACCCGACATGTTGGATTTTTCTTCCACACCACAGGCATAATTTTATTGACGAGGTAAACGGCACTTTCAATGTTTGGCGGATAATTCATGTTACCGTTAAACAAGATATCGTACTGCTTCTCGGTGTTATCCGGCGAAAAAAAATCATGGTCAACACCGTTACGAACAACAGCTACCGAAGATTTCGTATTTACCGGTAACAAATCACGGTCTTGTTCTGAAATAATGGTATGCTTTTGAAATTCTTTAAATACTAAATTTTCGTAATTGGTCAATTTCTTTTGCTCCCAGCGAATAATCGGTTTTTGCCAGAATTTCGCAGTAGTTAAACGCCTGCCCATTCCTTTGGAGAAGGTGTCCATGTAGTCAAGAATTTTAAGCGGCACCTGAACAGACTTGGCGTAAGGAGCAGTGCGTATCAGTTGAAAATAAGCTGCTTGAAATTGCTGAGTACCGGTGAGATGTTTCAGGAAACTGTGTGCTTTCCTATTATTAAAATATGCCACTTGAAATGGCAGCTCATTGCCGATGGCTTTTATTAATTGAATAATTAATTCAAATTTATTCAATTGAATAAAGTGTACATCTTTACAATATTTTAATAATTCCTTTTCTGCTTCCGGATGCGGAGGTTCATCTGTTAATGCAACCAACGTAATCGCATGCGACTTGGAAAGTACGCGTAACTGATGATACGCACGAAGTTTATCACCTTTTTCCAAGGGATATGGAATTCGTGAAGTAATCACCAACAACTTCATACTAAAAGATCAGGGAGTAATAAAAATCAACAATTCGTTGCGATGATTTTTTAATATCGTGCTCTTCCAGAGCTAAGTAAACGGCATTGCTGCTGCAGTCGGTCAACATCCCGGGATTACGGAAATAGCGTACTACAGCATTTGCAAAATCGTCCGCATTGTCTGCAATTTGGGCGTGTTTCAGGTGCACCATGTGAATGCCTTCCGCACCAATAGGCGTCGTAACAATACCTTTTCCCGTGGCCATGCCTTCAATTAGTTTAACTTTCATTCCACCTCCACTGAATAAAGGAGCAATCATCACCTGATAACTTTGCATGAATTGCAATGCATCTTCAACCTCACCATGCACAATAATTTGATCGCCGCTATATTCCGGATCATTTTTCTTCATTTTCCTTCCGGCAAGATGCAGTTGGGCATCGGGCACTAAATCCAATACTTTCGGCCAAACTTCTTTAATGAACCATTTTACGCCTTTAATGTTAGGTTCCCAATCCATAGATCCGATATGAAATACGGTGCGATGCGTAGGCTTTATCGTATCATCTTTATCCGGCAATGACATGCAATACGGAACCGTAAAAATGGGGACATCTTTTTTACGCAGCCAGATGTGAAAAGTGTCTGCATCATATTCGGATATAGGAATTATCGCATCTACTTTTCTAATAACTTCTTCTTCGTAGTGTTTTAGCTTCTCTGTTAATACACCAAACCAAAAACGTAATAACGGATTTTTAACTAAGGCCGTCCGCCGTTCCCATAATTGAGATTCAATATTGTGCGCGCGCAATACGATTCGCGCTGTACTTTTTTCACGTATAGCGTCAATATATGGGGTAAGGTAAAGTCCTTCAAGTTGAACAATGTCGTATGACTCTTCTTCCAGTAGCTGAATTAATTTGGCTTCAAATTCCGGGGAATAAAAACGATCGGTGATATATGAACTCTCCTGAAATAAATTAATAAAAGCTTTAACCGGATTTATTTTAGTATTGACATAAACAACCTCAATATTTGTAGCTTTCAAATATCCGGGTGGCATTTTTTCAGGAACAAACGGATGCTTGTCGGTTTCCATTGCCAAAACCTGTAACGATACGTGCGCATGTAAAAAAGCTTCTGTCATGCTGTGCATAGCAAGACAACCACCGTCTACCGTTGGAACGGGAGGCTTATTACATACCTGAAGGACCTTCATGATCAGAATGGTTTTGGTCGTTATACGAGGTCATTGATGAATCATTCGTTGAACCATTAGCACCTTTACGAATGAATATTTTTTTGAAGAACGCCACGTATGATTCTGTATCAAACAGGGCAGCATCGGCTGCAGCCTTTCTTGTAAGCCAAACACCAAGTGGAAGGAAGAAGGCACATGAGAGCCACATTCCAAGATAAGGTGGAATATCTCCTTCTTTCGATATTTTTTCGCCCGTAATTGAAAGTACCCAAAATATAATGAATAAAACAATTGATATAACAACCGGCATTCCCAAACCGCCTTTGCGAATAATTGCACCTAAAGGAGCTCCAATAAAAAACATAATCAGACAAGCGAAGGAAAGAGAATATTTTCTCCAGAATTCAATTTCAAAGCGGGTAATGGAACGTTGTTGAGCTTCAATTTCATTGACTTTAGATTCGCTGGCACTCTTGCAGTTTCGCGCGCTGTTTATGGCCATTTCGGCAGTCCTGATTCGAGTGGATTCGTCCAGTGAATCCAGCATGGTACCCGCAGTACTTTTCTTTTTTAAACTGTCGTTTAGTGTCCAGTAATATTTGGTTTTGTTGAGATATGCATTTCGCAGCGAAGGATAAAAATTGACTTTATCTTCCTTGAGTTCGGTTTGCATGGTATCTATATATGCCAAAAGTTGAGAACCATTTAGCATTTGATGATTGTCTTTGAACAGATCCTGATCAGTACGTTCCAATGAAAATCCTGACAGATCCATACGAATGATTTGTTGATCAAATTTCATGGTCATGAATGGCCTCTTTTGTGCTGCGCCTTCTTGGTTCCAGATTTCCTTATACGTTTTACCATTGCGAAGTTCAATAACCAAAAATCGCTTGTCATCTGACATGGTCATTGTACCTGTTTCCGCAAGCGACAGTGACGTATTGCCCATTTGATCTGTATGATCGTAAATCATGACGTCATTTAAAGTGTTACCATCTTTGCTGATGTCTTTTATACGAATACTGAATCCATCTATTTCCTTGTAAAAAACACCTTCTTTGATATTCAGCGCCGGTTTTTGTTGACGAATATCAAACAACGTGGAAAGCATTTGTAAGTTAGTAAATGGCAGTACGTTATTAGCAAATATGAAGGCTCCAATACTGACCACAAAGCTTAATATGAAAAGTGGTCTCATAATTCGCATCAAAGAAAGTCCCGATGCTTTGAATGCTGCGAGTTCATAATGTTCTGCCAGGCCTCCAAACGTCATCAGGGATGATAACAAGGTTGCAAGAGGCAAGGCGAGAGGCACCATGGAAAGTGCAGCGTAGAAGAAAAGCTCGATTACAACGGCAGTGTCTAATCCTTTCCCGACTAATTCATCAATCCATTTCCAAAGAAACTGCATGAATAAAATGAACACCGAAATCACGAACGTCATCGCGAACGGCGGTAAATACGATTTGAGTATAAATCGATTGATGGTATTCATTCTGCCTTAA
>CALJIF010000073.1 GCA_937974275.1 uncultured Flavobacteriales bacterium | reverse complement strand
CAACTGAATGGTAGTGAGGTAGAATTTTTCAAAATTCATTCCCAATCCCATTCTGATATTTCCGGTTGGAAACAACACATTGACGTCGTAAAATGTAGAACTGTTAGCAGCACGGAACTTGAAATTTCCGGAATAAATGGAACTTCCCTGATTATCATAAATGGAAGTTTGTTTCATTTCCGAATACCAACGCGCAGTTCCCAGTCCGTATGCAACCGAACAGAAATACTTCTCGTTATTCTTTTTGGGAACGTAATACCATGCCATCTGACTATACGCTTCGCCACCGAAAATTTCGGTTAACAGCAATACAGACAGGAGGAATAGTTTTTTCATTTAGCTGGTCATTTCAACACTGCGAAGAGCGCTGGCAACAAATTTTCCTTTTTCGAATGCGTCAGTTGGAATTAATCCGAGCAAGTCAAACATTTGTTTGTCTTCATTGAATTCCGGATTTGGTGTCGTCAATAATTTATCGCCTGCAAAGATGGAATTAGCACCTGCCATAAAACAAAACGCTTGTCCTTCAACGCTCATACCGACACGACCTGCGGATAAACGCACGACAGAAGTTGGCATCACAATGCGCGCCGTTGCAACCATTCGAATCATGTCCCAAATAGGCACAGGAGGCTGATTTTCGAGCGGTGTTCCTTCTACCGCAACCAATGCATTAATAGGCACAGACTCCGGATGTGGATTCATGGAACTTAACTGCAATAACATTCCTATGCGATCTTCGGCACTTTCACCCATTCCGATAATTCCTCCTGAACATAATGTCACGCCGGCTTTACGGGCGTTGTTCAAAGTATTCAGACGATCATCGTAAGTACGTGTCGAAATAATTTCATTGTAGTATTCCTCAGAAGTATCGAGGTTGTGATTGTAGGCATATAATCCGGCATCAGCCAATTTCGCAGCTTGTTCTTCGGTTAACATACCCAAGGTGCAGCATACCTCCATTCCTTCTTGGTTAACGGCTTTCACCATTTCCAACACGGTATCAAAATCACGATTATCACGTACTTCACGCCATGCAGCGCCCAAACACATACGTGATGCTCCGCCCGCTTTCGCCTTTTTTGCCGCATCCACAACTTGTTCTACCGGCATCAATTTATGCGCTTTCAAACCTGTATGATAGCGGGCAGCTTGCGGGCAATAGCCACAATCTTCCGGACAGCCGCCGGTTTTAATCGATAACAATGAACTTACCTGAACCTTGCGCGGATCATGGTGTTCACGATGAACGGTTGCTGCACGATACACTAACTCCAAAAGTGGGGTGTTGTAGATATCAAGAATTTCCTGCTTGGTCCAATTATGCTTTGTAGCCTTCATAAAACTGTGATAATCAAAGATAACAAAATATGGTTCTTTTACAAGTGGGCAAATGTACCGAATACAATGCACCGAAAGTTGTTAGCGCTCCCGAATTTGAACTATGAAATTGGATTACATTCAGGTTAAATGCGATTACCACTTCAATAATTTCCAACCAATTAATCCTTTACACAACGCACAGAATTTCCGTTACCACGGATTTTTTCTTCTTTATAAAGTGCGTTACTTCTGAAATTAATGGTGTAGCAAATAGCCGTATAATCATTACCCTTCGTGCTTGTCCATAGCCAGCAACTTTCACCTATTTCATGGAAAGCTCCGCCATCATACACAAATCCACTCGGCAGTGCATTAAAACCCGATTCATTAGTACCATCTCCGATTTTCTTATCGGCTTCGTTCCACCCGGAAGCACTTTTCAATTTTCGACCGGCAAAATTCAATCCACCCAAAGTATCCGCCAACTGCACAAATTCACCACTAGTTGGGATATGCCAACCGGCGGGAGCCAATCCGCGCTCGTCCATCACCGCATACCAATTGTACAATTTCCCATACTTAGCACCGTTCGCATCGTCGAACAAATAATAACACCAAGCCGGTTTGCGCTCCTGAGCATATTTGTACCACACTTTTTTATTTTTCGCCTGCGGAATGGGATCTCCGTTTCGAAATTTGTCCACGTTTAAATTTTCAGTCATCCAGATTTGATTCCCAATTTTCACCTCTTTGTAATCACTAACGACAAATGCGTTTTGTCCTTTTTTGAAGCCGGTTATAGGGATAATAACCATCAACACAAATCCCGTAATCAGTGTAAATCTGAGGTTCGTCGTATTTTTCATGCGAGCAGAAATGCTTGTTAAATAATAGCAATATGTGGACTAAATATAACGAATTTTGTCGGGTAGAAGTCTTGAACATTAACTTTGCATCATGCGCATTGACATCATTTCCGTGGTTCCTGATTTGTTGAGTGGTCCGTTTTCGCACTCCATTCTGAAACGCGCGCAAGACAAAGGAATTGCGACGGTTAATGTTATTTCGTTACGTGATTATGCAACGGATAAACACAAATCGGTTGATGATTATGCGTTTGGCGGCGGGGCCGGAATGGTGATGAAAATTGAGCCCATCGTGGCTTGTATCGAAGACTTGAAGTCGCGTACAGAATACGATGAAATCATCTATATGTCTCCTGATGGTCAGCTGTTGGATCAGCCTATGGCCAATGCGTTGTCGTTGAAGAAAAATTTGATGATCCTCTGCGGTCATTATAAAGGCATAGATGAACGCGTACGCGAACATTTTATTACCAAAGAAATTTCAATTGGAAGCTATGTATTATCCGGTGGTGAACTGGCTGCTGCAGTTGTTGCCGATGCGGTAATACGTTTGATCCCGGGTGTTTTGAATGATGAAACATCTGCATTGAGCGATTCTTTTCAGGATAATTTATTGGCTCCACCGGTTTATACGCGTCCTGCGGAATTCCGAGGTTGGAAAGTTCCGGACGTACTTTTATCGGGACATGATGCGAACATTGAAAAATGGAGGCATGAAAAAGCATTGCAACGCACAAAAGAACGCCGCCCCGACTTGTTAAAATAACAGATAAACATATCTGTAAATTCACGCATCTTTTTGATTTTAAGCGAATTAAACGAGATAGAAATAAAATAACATTGCAGTCCTATTCACATTTAATTTAGAATATTTAAGCTAAACTTTTGTCTGTTTCGTGAAAGCCTCTATATTTGCACTCCATTTTTGGGAAACCAACAAAACATTGTAGTCATGAATTTGCTAGAATTAATTGAATCACAAGTTGTAACGAAGTCATCACATCCATCATTTAAGGCGGGAGATACCGTTACTATTCACTATAAAATCAAAGAAGGCGATAAGGAACGCGTTCAGTTGTTTACCGGTGTGGTATTGCAACGTCGTGGTCATGATGCGGTTCATTCTTTCACAGTTCGTAAAATGTCGAACGGTGTTGGTGTTGAGCGTATCTTCCCTATTCACTCGCCATTCATTGAAAAAATTGAAGTGAAGAAGCGTGGTGTTGTACGTCGTGCACGTATTTTCTACTTACGTAACTTAACAGGTAAGAAGGCTCGTATCGCTGAAAAGATTCAGGTTAGCGAATCTGCGAGTTAATTCCAGGCCAAGCATATTTCGAAGCCGTCGCGGAAACGTGGACGGCTTTTTTTGTGAATTAAGATTAATAATTTGGTAAAGTGAGTTTAAGACTATTCTAAAAATCTTGGCTTACCTTTACCATACAATCGTTGAACATCCTACCGGCATATACATCGCAGCCGGAACCAACGGTGTACGAACACCAATGCACGTTGTAGCAAGGATACTTTTCTTAGCATCAATTATTGTAAATGCGGCGCCTTTTGTTGTAGCTCAAGCGCAGTTTACTACATTGGGAACGGCGTATTCACAAAACTTTAACGGATTAACCGGCGGAACCGATGGTTCTGCGTACAGTTGGACTCAAAACACCACACTATTAGGCTGGTACGTAGATGAACAACTTACCACCGCTGCGAATACGTGTTGCGACGATCAGCCGTTGCTGGAAACATCAATAACAACAACAACCAATAATGCAGGTAGTATTTATATCTGCGGAGACGCGTCCGGAGACCGAAGTTTAGGTTCGCGTGCCGCAGGAAGTACAGGTACGTGTTGGATAGGTGTTCGACTCGTGAACAATACAGGAAACGTAATCACATCCTTGTATGTGGATTATGTTGGAGAGCAATGGAGTATTGCGGAGAATCAAACCAATGTAAATACTTTGTTATTCAGTTACCAGGTAGGTCCGACAGTAACCAGTCTAACCGCCGGGTCGTGGACGAACGCTACAGCACTTAATTTCACGCAGATTTATACAAGTTCACAAAGTGCAAGTTTAGGTGGAAGTGCTTGTACGGGCACTTCGAACCAATGTTTAGGTTTAAACGGTAATAATGCTGCTAATCGTGTTCGCATTTCAGGTTGTATTACTGTAACTATTCCTATTGGCGAAGAAATAATGCTACGGTGGACAGATGTGAATGATGCCGCGAATGACCATCACATGCAAATTGATGATTTCAACGTTTGGCCGTTTGATATTGCATGTGCGGTTATTCTTCCTGTTGAATGGCTATCGGCATCAGGAGAAGTACATCAAACGGGGAATAAAATTTTGTGGTCAACAGCAACAGAGACCAACAATCATTTCTTTGATGTAGAGCGTAGTTTGGATGGTGTTAACTTCTACCAAATTGGTCGCGTGCAAGGAGCAGGGAACAGTTCACAAACCAACCATTACAATTTAATGGATTACAACGGCACAGCGTATGGCACGTATTACTACAGAATTAAACAAGTTGATTTTAACGGCGCTTCCTCCTACTCCGACATTATTGTTTTAGACCGCTCGGGAACGCTGCAGGCGCATGCCTGGTACGATGGTTATAACGTGACAGTACAACTTCCGGTCGATCAATATTCGAGGTACGAATTGTACAGTGCGGATGGAAAATTAATCGGGCGCGGTGAAGGTTCAGGGCAGGTTACTTTTCCCGAAACATTAGCCTTTGGGATTTACATTGTTCGTGTGTACGCAGGCACACAAACAAAAGCCATTCGCGTACCGGTTTTTGCGACGTATTAGTCGGTCCAAATATGGATTGAAAAATCCAACGGATCGATGGCTTCCGGCAATTGCTTCGCAAGAACAAAAGGTTGTTTCCAGTTCAGCACCGACTCCACACGATCCTGAGGCGTACCACCCGGCATTAATTTATCCGCAATTTTACGCAGCTGTTGTACATCGGCATCGCTGCGTTGCTTGGCGGCACGCATCATTTTACTTTCCAGCTGTTGCAAACCTGACAATGTTTTAGCCAATTCCGCTTCCACAGTTTTTTCTAACGTCGCGTCTACTTGTTTTGCACGCAATTTGAGATCGTTATATAACGCATTTAACGTTGCCGCTTCTTCTGCGGTGCTCAATTCGACTGTAGAATGCTTCGCTACATAATCTTTTACCAATTCGTCAATTGACCCAAAAAACTGTTCAGGCTTCAATTCCATACGTGCTATTTTTTGCAGCATGGAATCGTCTATTCGAGCAGCAAACCAACGCGGTTGCAACACCGGAAAATAAATTCCATAATATACAAACATCGATCGGTATTGTAACCAATACGCTAACTCACCCGGCCCACCGATGTATGAAATGTTGCGTAAAATCCTTTGTTGGTATAACGGTCGCAGCACCACATTCGGTGAAAAGTTTTCGGGATGCGCATTCAACTCGTCAAGTAGTTCTTGGCTATTCCATACTTTGGATTGATCGACCGTAAACCAGCGATCACCTTCACGTTCAATTCGCACGCGTGCAGCATCAGACAAATAGAATACGTTTATCTGTCGAGGTTTTACCTGAATGTTGTAACCCAGTTGTTCCAACGCAGCGTTTGTTTCATTCACCAAACGGAAAGCAGTTCCTGAAAACAAATCATCCTGCATGACACTAATAAACTGACGTTTCAATTGTGCATCATCAGGATCCAGCACCACGATTTCATCCCCGAAACATCGATGTACAAAATCGCGTGTAGCAGCACTCATGCTTCTGTCGCGACGATAAATTTCCTGTATTGCAGTCGCCACTTCTCCTTCCGGCCACAATGCTGCTAATGCAGAAATCAGATCTTGAATTTCATCTGTTTTCATTCGACCAACAGCTCCTGAATATGTAGTTGCCGTTTCGAATGACTTACCGAAGATGTGCACTTGGCGAATTTCATCCACATCATGATCCTCTGTAGCCATCCAGAATACGGGCACTACAGTCCGATTCATATCCGCGCTTAGCTTTTTTGCCAACGCAATAGTGCTTGCAATTTTATAAATAAAATAAACCGGACTTCCCGCAATAACGAGTTGATGTCCTGTGCACACTGTTAAAGTCTCCGGCTCGCTTAATGAATCGAGTAATTGTTGCGGAGGATGAATTCCTACAGCAGCATATTGTGCTCGAATAACAGTTGGTAAAATATTGGTATCGTTCGGTAATGAAGTTGTATTGTTCAATGCATCACGATAACCGGCAGCATCGGGGAAATGGAGAAAATAGGGCTGCAGTGCAGTTGCCCGTTGCGTATAGTCGATAAATAGTTTCGAAAACCAACCTGAATTCTGATACGAAACACGCGCAACTGTTTTCATGCGACAAAGGTAAGCAGTACCTGTTATAAATATCTAAGGATGGGCATTAATACCAATGAAAACGGGATCGCCACATAGCAATCCCGTTTCCACAACTTGGGGTTCAGAAAACCTTAAATACTGATTCCAAAACTGTATGATAATATGATGTACGAATTGGACATTTTCTTGTTTTTCGTGGTGTGATATTTGACACCGGGACGAGCACCGAATTCCATTTTGAACCCGCTGGATCCGCCCGCATTATACATGGCTTCCGAACGCAAACGCCAACCCCACTTGCGCATTAACGGTTCGTGTGGAATATCATACATCATTACATTGCCCAAAGGATCTACAACCGACATGGATTTATCGTAACCTACAAACGGTGCGTATAAAGCCTCCAGAATTAATTCCGTTCTCCAGCGCGATTTTTTTCTTCCGTAATCCGCTCCCGTTGTCACATTTTTAACGCGCGCGATATAATTCGTGATTTCTATTTTCTGCAAACCGGCCGAGAACATCATCATGCGTGTATTGTTCCCGAACGAAGGAATGTAAACCGGAGAAAGGTCATTGGCATTGTACGTGTTCCAAATAGTATCCTTTCCTTGTTGCAGGGGATGTCGCACCATAGAAACAGAAAACGTTAAAGCACTAATTTGACGCGCTGTCATATTCGCAGTAAATGATTTGGTAGTAACCGTATTACCGGAAACAGAGGACTCCACATCAATTTTCTCTTGCTTCATTCCCATCACGTCGCTGAAATGCAAACTGAATCGCCCTTCCAGTGTTTGGTGTGTTTTGAGATTCAATGACGGAGATTCCTCCAATGCCTTATCACGTTTGCTTGCGCCCATATAAACTTCCCCGCTTACATTGGCAAAACGTCCCAGCAAGTACGCACCTTTAGCCGTCCATCCTACGCGAGAACTTTTCGGTTTGAATCCGTAATCCATCCACGCACCACCGGAAATCAGTAAAGTTTGTTTGGGATCATCACGTTCGACAACAATACTTGCTTTATCTCCTTGAGCAAACGTTGTCGCGTGAAAGCCGAATGCAGCTATGAACAGTATATAATATCGCAACAAGTTCATCGATTAAGAATTTTAAATTCCACACGACGATTTACTGCACGACCTTCCTCTGTGTTGTTGTCTGCAATTGCCACACTTTCTCCGTAACCCTTTGCCACAATGCGCGAAGCAGGAATTCCTTTAGACACGATATACGCAACAACAGCATTAGCCCGATCCTGAGACAACTTCAGATTGTCCGCATCGGAACCTACATTATCAGTATGACCGGCAATTTCAATGGACATCGAAGGATTATCATTGAGCAACGTCACTACACGATCCAACTCCGTAAAGGATTCTTGTTTTAATTCGGCTTTACCAAATTCAAAGAAGATGTTATTCAAACGTACCACCTGCCCTACTTCTATCGGCACCAAATACAAATCGCGTTTTATTTCCTTGTACTCTTTTAAGTTGGACAAATCCATGTTTTCACTTACCGCATAATATCCGGATGCGATGGCGTTGAAGCGATAATTCTGTCCGTACGGTAATACGATTTGATATTCGCCGGTTTCTTCATTGCTGATTGCAGTACCTATAGGCTCACCTCCCGTCACCAGGTTGTACACGATTTCGGCACTAAGCGGCTTTCCTGTTTTCTGATCCAGCACACGTCCTGTAACAAGCACAACAGGCTTAGGACGTACAGCCTCTTTCAATTTAATTTTACAGATATCCGAGCTTCCGTTTTTGGGATTCGTGGAAATCATGTAAGCCACATCACCGGAAGCCGGAATACAGTAGTAGGCGTCCCATCCGCTGCTGTTTACTTCAGGTCCAAGATTAACAGGCTCAGACCAGTTCATCCACGTATCGTCCAATCGTCGCGTCATGTAGATGTCGTTATTTCCGTAGCCACCGGCACGATTGGTGGAGTAATAAAGTGTCACGCCATCCGCAGCAAGAAACGGAGATATTTCATCGTATTGATCCGTATTTAATCCGATAGGTTTAGGTTCACTGAACGAATTTTTACCCGTTCTGAAACTTACATAGATATCGTGATTTTGCTTTTTCTTCCGTCGAAATGACATCAACAAAATCGTGTTATCGATATGCATGTAATTGGTAACTGTAGTTCCTTTATCCAACATATCGTCGTAGTTTTTCACGCGAATACCTTGCGGTTCTGACCAGCCGTTTTTAGTTAATGTGGTGAATGAAAACCCCGATCTCTTGTACTCCCCGTTATCAAAATATCCTTTCAGATAACGCGTATTTCCATCTGCGGAGAAACCTATGAGTGCATTTTTACTGATCAGATTAAACGGATGGTTCAAGTGTCTTGCTTCAGACCATGCTCCATTATCATCCAATTTGCTCATCCAGATATCCTGAGTTCCTTTTTCCGGGTAGTTGGTGTTCTTAGGATGTTCTTCACGAATGAAAAACAATTTTTTGCCGTCCGGTGAAATTAACGGGAGTAATTCTCCGGTCTTTGAGTTGACGTTGTCGGAAAGAAACACTTTCTCATAACTCTCTCCTTTAAAACCGAGTACAACAAGCGCTACAATTGCAATTCCAAATCGCTTCATATTACTCCTTTTCGATTATTTGTCCCTTGTCGTTAGCACCTTCACGAGGTTTATAACCCAATGCCGTCAATTTCTTGCGCATAATCGTAAAATACACTGTGCCGGTTACGTAAATACCTTCAACAGGACGTACTCCTACTTCCACTTGCGTTCCAAATCCACCTTTTCGTGCATTCTTTTTAACATCGGCCGCCATTGTGGAGTAACCAAAACGAAACCCTAAAGGCTTCGCATTTTCTAAACGAGAACCATCAAGCAAAGGAGTTGGAACAATAATTACGTCTGCGTAGAATCTTGTGATTCCGGAATTCCAGGTTCGACCGAAGATATCGGTACTTACGTATACGTTTCTCACGCGCATGGACGATAATCCAAGATAAATTCCCGGAAATACTAGATTGCCGCGTCCAAAAGCCTGTCCCGCCTCAACATCTTCTGCATCTAACTTAAGAGGATTTCTTTTGAAATATACTCCACCACGCGCGTGAACTATCTTTCTGAAATTCGCAGGAATCGTGATGTAGGTGTATTCGGTTACCTGATTTCCTTGACGGTTAGTGTAATCTTTTCTGTCTAACACAACTTTTGCATTCTTGACCCTATTGGTCTCGAACAATTTCAGCAAACCTCCGGCTTCGAATTGTAGAGCCCGCTTAAAATCACTATCCAGCATGCGACTCATCGTAAGCCATCCATAACGCGCCGTGTAGTCAAATCCAAGACGGGATTCGTTACCCAGAAAACCAACGCCTGTGAGTCCTATATTGAAGGAAGCACCGTCCATATTTCTGTACGAAATATCCATCTGGGCTAAATCCAATTGCATCCAAAAATTATTGATATCTCCCGGATCATCACGCGTCACCTTGTATTGAACGTTTTGAGCGAAAAGAGCCTCTACTGATAACAGCAAAACAACAACTACTAATGTCTTCTTCATGTTCTTTGTTTATGTTCACACAAATCTCCATTACACATACATGAAGGACAATACGACATTTGCCCTATTTTTGATCCAATGCCCTTACGACTACTAGTGCTGTTGCTCCTGTTCACTCATCAATTTGCGATGGGGAAATACAACTATCTATCTTTTCAACAACTCACTCAAAAAGATGGCTTGTCGCAAAATACGGTCAACGCATTTCTTCAGGATCGGGAAGGATTTATGTGGATTGCAACACAGGACGGACTCAACCGTTACGACGGATACCGCTTCAAGGTCTTCCGGCAAATTCCGGGTGACAGTACATCGTTATGCGACAATTTTGTTTTACAATTAGTAGAAGATTCAAAGGGTTGCATTTGGATTGGTACAAGGAACGGGCTTACTGTTTACGATAAGCGCAAAGGATATTTTAAACGCGTTTATCTGGATGATCGGGAGCGACAACAATTTCATTCGAAGATTCGAAGCATCACCATAGATCATACGGGAAATATTGTTGTTTCCAGTGCTGCAGGAAATCTATATCAACTTCGCGTGAACGATTCAGGTGATATTGTAAAACAACATCATCCGTTAAAACGTGGTGTGCTGTACTACAATGAAGCTAACAAAACCTATGCGCACTGGAGTGCAACCGAAGTGCAGTTGTTGAATCAAAATTTGCAACGTCAACACATAATACAACTCGCCGGTCAAGCGAACGAATCTCCTTTGGTTGCATTTGCTTCCGCATACACCGTTTTCAGCAATGGGAAATATTGTGTGCTGTTGCGCAAACAAAGCACTGTCGCCGACACCATTTATACTTCATCAAAAGGTATTATTCGCTCCATTCATATTGCGAATGACACAACGTTGCTTGTAGGGACAGACGCCGGATTGCAAATTTTCAATGTAACCGAGCAGGTAAAAGGCTATCAAATCAACAAAGTCGATCGAGATCGCAGCGGACTTTCATCTGATCAAATAAATGCGGTATACACCGATCGTCAAGGATTGTGGTGGATTGGAACGATTGGAGGTGGTATCAATTTATCCATTGGACCTAACGCCGGATTTCAATCGGTTACTGCATTTCGTAATCCACGTTTGAAAAATGGCCCGGTGTGGGCGTTTAAACAAGTGGACGGAATTCTTTTAGCCGGAACTTCAAACGGATTGTGTATTCCGTTTACAGACACGAAACCGGTGTGGTGGAATAGTACATTGGATACGGTGTTCATTACCTCACTGGAAGTTGTCCGTGATCAGCTTTGGGTTGGTACACGATATAATTATGTCTTAACCGTTGATTTAAACACCGGGCAACTTCGAACCGTTAGTGAACAAATGGCAAGTAAAAGTATTCATCATATTTATAACGATAACGACGAAAGCGTTTGGGTAAGCACGTGGGTTGGCTTATACCACTACACACCTGAAGGAACGTTAATCCGAAAATATGTAATAAATGATTCATCCGAATTGAAGTTCGGTTATGTAACGCATGCGCTTCGTACAACATCCGGAAGCTTATTTGTATGCGGATCAGGAGGCCTTGCCATGCTGAATGAATCAACGCAGAAATTCATCAGCTACCAACATGAACCCGGCAATATCAACACGCCCGCATACAACATCACCAACAGTATTTCTGAAGATCCTGAAGGCAACATCTGGTGCGCGACGATGGGAGGCGGCGTCAGTATTTTGAATGTGAAAACCAAAACGTTCCGGCACCTGAACATGAGTAACGGACTCATCAATAACAGTGTCTATGGTTGTGTGTTTACAAGCGATGGTCAGGTGTGGATGTCAACGAATGAAGGTATTGTGGCGTACTCACCAAAGTCGGGAACATTTAAAACTTTTCAATCGCGTCATGGACTCGCGTCCGAAGAATTCGCAGTAAACGCGTTTTATCAGGACGAATTGATGCGGTGCTATTTTGGTGCGGCACAAGGATTTGTCATGTACCATCCCGATGAAATAAAACAACCGGCTAACGATGTCAAACCTTCGATTACAGGATTTCGTGTCAATTATAAAGAGCGTAACTATTTTGAAGGTGAGTTATTGCAACTGTTGCCCGAAGAACGTAACATCGATTTTGAATTTGCAGCACCGGAGTTTATCAATGCGGATCAAATTGTGTATCACTACAGATTACTCGGGTTTGATTCTATCTGGCGCGAAACGCCCGTCGGACAACGCATTGCTACGTTTACGAATCTTCCTTACGGAGAAACAATTTTTGAACTTCGTTATAAAATAAATGGTTACGATTGGAATACAGCTGTCTTGCGTGTTCCGATCTATCATGAAATGCCTTTTTATTTAACATGGTGGTTTCTGCTCATAGCGGCAATTGTCATTATAACAATTCTCGCCCTTATCATCCGATATCTTTCACAACGTAAACTTCGTCGTCAGTTGCGAGAATTGGAAGTAAGACAACGACTACAAGATGAACGCGAACGTATTGCCCGGGACTTGCATGATAATGTTGGAGCACAAATCACTTATATGATCAGTTCACTGGACAATATTTCGTTTAAACTGGAACAACACCAAGTTCCTGCCCCTGCCATTGAAAAAGTTGAAAACCTCAGCGAGTTTGCCCGAACTACCATGGAACAACTTCGTAGCAGTATATGGGCTATGAACAGTGAACAAATCAAACTATCCGAATTCGTACAACGCATTCATACTCATGCTCAAAGGATGACAGAGCATTCGGAACACGTCGATATCAATATGCAGTATTCGCACGTTGAAGACATTGATTTAGCTCCGCGTGTAGCTATGGAATTATTCCGTGTGGCACAAGAAGCCGTTACCAATTCGTTTAAACATTCCGGTGCCGGCGAAATAAACATTCAGATAGAAGCAAAATCTCCAAACATCAGCATTACGATTCGTGATAATGGAACAGGATTTGACACCACCGTCAAAAAAAACGGGCACTACGGATTGGAGAACATGAAGACTCGTATGGAAAAAATCGGAGCGGAATTCAAAATCGTTTCAGGGTTAAACAAGGGAACAACCGTCTACATTACCCTGAAAGATTACGGCAAATGACGTATAGAATACCGAAGTAATTGATTGACCTTTGAATTCAAATGTAGTCGAGATGAATACAATACGAATTGGAATAGCGGAGGATGTGCCCCACCTTCAAAAAGCGATTGCTGAAAATCTGAGCAACTTTGAGGGCGTTGAGCATGTTTTTACAGCCAATGACGGGGATGATTTGTTGGATCAACTCAAGCAACATAAAGTGGATTTGATCCTAATGGATATCAACATGCCCAACATGAACGGTATTGAAGCGACACGAAAAGTTAGAGCGCAATATCCGCAAACGAAGATTGTAATGTTGACCGTTTTTGATGAAGGCGACTATATTTTCCAAGCCATACTTGCCGGAGCTAACGGTTATCTGATGAAAGACTCTAAACCTTCCAAATTACTTGCTGCCATTGAAGAGGCTATGGAAGGAGGTGCGCCCATGTCACCGCATATTGCCACCAAAGCGCTGCAATTAATTCGTGGCAACAGAACCGAGCCTATTCCGGAGAACAATACGTTTGAGCTATCGAAGCGAGAAATTGAAATTTTAGAACACCTCGCAAAAGGCGACACGTACCAGCAAATCGCGGATAAATTATTTATCAGTCCGAAGACCGTTCGCAAACACATTGAAAATATATACGGTAAGCTGCAAGTACACAATAAAGTAGAAGCGATTGATGTGGCCAAACGCAGCGGTATCTTGAATATTATTGTTTTTACTGTACTCGGCAGTATCGGTTTTTAGTTGCGCATTTTTCGACACACGCAACGAAATCCGGTAAACACCGCGTCACTATGTACCGGAGCTCGTGAACTTGGCAGCCAAATATTAGTTCGTGTTAATTCGGGCAAACTTCCTTCCACGAATAGGTTATTCAACTTCTTATCGTAGCGCACATGCGCATAGGTAAACGGAAGATTCAAATATTGAGTACCTAACTTTACAGCATTGCTATAAACAGATGCCGATTTCTTTTTCCGTGGTTGACTATTCGAATATGAAGCGATGATTTTGATATCTGTGGTGTCCGGTAATGTGTATATCGGAAATGCAGGAAAACGTGCAGCAACATTTTCAGCCTGTCGTACTCCTTTCAAATAATCATCCAGTCTAAAACACGTCGTGCTGTCCGCACCCGGGTCCCAGTCCAAAATACCTTGTTGTATTAAAATATATTCCGCTACACGATCAGTCCTCCATTTTGCAAATAATGCGGCTTGTTTGTGGTTTACACCTACTACAGGACAATTACGATAGGCAGGATGACGCAAATAAGTAACGCGTAATTCATGAAGCGAAGAGTCTGCTTTCAGCCAAATCGTTGTATCAGGGAGAATTGATTTATAAGTTGCACTTTGGGCTCCGTAAACGCGTTTTGTCCAATACAAAAATTCGAGATAATCTAAATTTCGCATTGGCGCGACATCGACAAAAAGGGAATCCGTGATGGCCATTGTTCCCGGCGGAATTACATCCGCACGCGGGCGACGCGCACCGATGCACAAAACGGCTAAACACAACAACAATAAATACCGCATAAGCCTATAACGTGATCTCGTTTTAAAGTTACATCACGAAACAAATTAACATGTATTTATCTTTGACTATGGCTGAATTGGAATTTCCTTCACACAATCCCTGGCAAACACTTCACTCGGAAGAAGTATATGAATCGCCTTGGATTAAATTAACGAAGCATGATGTGATAAACCCGGGCGGTGGCAACGGAACATACTCCGTTGTTCACTTTAAAAATCTTGCATTAGGCGTAATTGCTTTGGATGAAGATCACAACACATGGCTGGTGGGTCAATATCGCTATCCGCTGAACCAATACACCTGGGAAATACCGGAAGGCGGCGGCGACAGAAATATTGATCCGTTAATTTCAATTCAAAGGGAATTAAAAGAAGAAACCGGAATTACTGCAACTAAGTGGACACATATTCTAGATATGCATTTGAGCAATTCTGCAACCGATGAATTCTGCAAACTGTATGTTGCACAAGATTTACAATTCGGCGCTGCACATCCGGAAGAAGATGAAGACTTGCGCGTCATCAAAATTCCTTTTGATGAATTGTATCAACTCGTGAATAAGGGCATTCTTACGGACAGCCTTACCGTTGCGGCAGTTCTTAAAGTGAAACTGTTATTGCTGGAAGGAAAATTATAACTACCAGATAATTTTCATTTCATCCATCAGATATCCTGCACCTGCGTACTTGTCGATGATGAACAAGGTGTAACGAATATCCAATGTAATGTTTCTGCACACATCCGGATCGTAGTTAATGTCGCTCATTGTTCCTTCCCAGCAGCGATCGAAATTGGTACCGATCAAATTGCCGTTTGCATCAATTACAGGACTTCCCGAATTACCACCGGTAGTGTGATTGGAAGCGATGAAACATGTATGTAGTTTACCGGTTTTCGAATCGGCATAACGACCGTAATCTTTCTTCGCGTGAAGTTCTTTCAACTTCGGCGACACCTTGTAATCCGGAATATTCGGATCTTCTTTTTCCATTACACCGTCCAAAGTTGTGTACCAATTGTAAGTAACACCATCTTTCGGTTCGTATGGTTTCACCTGACCATAAGCCACACGTAATGTCGAATTCGCGTCGGGATAAAATTTCTTTTCAGGGAAAACAACCATCTGCGCTTCCATATACAAACGCTGCAAACGATTGATCTCACCATTCTTCACATTATACTCTTTCACCGCAACATTTTGCATGAACAAGCTCATTTCATCACCCACCTTATACATCGGATCGGCCAGCAATTTCTTATGATCAGCAGGTTTGTACGCATTTAAAAATGCGTCCAATTTTGCACGTGAAGTAAACATCGTTTTACTGTACAATTGATCCACGTACTTCTGCACATTTCCTTTGTGCTTGTTCTTGATCACATCAAACGTTGCAGGACGTTGACCTGTCATTCCCGTGTAAGCTTCGCTTAATAACGCTACCGCAATTTTTCGATCGGTTGTTTCATCGTAATCTTTAAAGAATCCTGCAACATAACCTTTCAAACCTTGCACTTGCTTATCAATAGCTGCCTGATCAATTTGAGGTGCCGTGCTGAGCTCTACTAACCTTCTCCAACCCGAGGCGAACTTAATCATCTCGATAGAAAAACAAGCTTCATTCATGTAATCAACGGTTATTTGCCAAGGTGTTACTGCCTGATGTGCCGCGGCTAAATCTGTCAAAAGATTTCCATACTTACTCTGCCATTCCTGATTGCGTTGTACACGAGCTGAAAACTCTGCTTCCTGTAATTGTTTCTTTCGAATCACATCATTGTCCTTGATTCCCTTCATCTCTCCTTGCCACTTCTTCCAGGCATTCGCAACACCATTTCGCTTAGCCGCATACTTAATGCGCACCTCAGCGCTTTTATTCATCTCTTGAACCATGATATTAATTCGCGTCGTACGAAGATCTACTTTCAACGGATCGGACACATTAGCCACTAATTCAACGCCCCAAGATGTAAGGTATTCTGTTGTACGTCCCGGAAAACCATAAACCATCGTAAAATCGCCGGGCTGAATGCCTTTACAATTCAACGTAAAGAAATTGCGCGGTGTCCATGGAATATTTTCTTCGCTGTATGGCGCCGGCTTATTGTCTTTGCCCGCATAAATTCTGAACAACGAAAAATCAGCAGTGTGACGAGGCCATACCCAATTGTCCGTATCACCACCGAAGTTACCGATAGACATTGGAGGTGCACCCACCATTCGTAAATCGGTGAATGTTTCAGTCATAAATAAGTAAAAGACATTTCCATAATAGAAAGCTCGAATCATGGCTTGAGCATCTGTCGTAGAATACTTTTTCTCCAGATTTTTAATGGCTTTACCGATTGCTTCGTTGCGCTTCACTTCATCCATAGAAGATGTCACATCAGCAAGCACTTCATTAGTCACGTCGCGCATGCTCAGAATAAATGTTGCTGTTACACCGGGCGTATGCAACTCTTCCTTCTGATTCATGGCCCAGAAACCGTCTGTCAGATAATCATGTTGAACGGAACTGTGATACTGTATGGCACCAAATCCGCAGTGGTGATTGGTTAGCAATAAACCGCGATTTGAAATTAGTTCTGCCGTACATCCACCGCCGAATAAGCACACGGCATCTTTCATGGATGTTTTGTTGACACTGTAAACGTCTTCCGCAGTAAGCATAAAGCCACGCGCTTTCATGTCTGTAATGTTAAGTTGCTCCAATAACACGGGCAACCACATGCCTTCATCAGCACGAACATTAAAACTGAGAACAAAAAGTAATACAGCACTAATCAAACGTTTCATAATTCGGGTATTAGGGTTACTATGAATACTATCTTATTTAATTACAGTTCCGTACAAATCAAATTCTTCTGCCTTGTCAATTTTAACTTGGGCAAAGTCACCAATTCGTACGTAATCGCTTTTCGCACTCACTAAAACTTCATTATCAACTTCCGGTGAATCTCCTTCGGTCCTTCCAATAAAATAATCGCCTTCTTTACGATCAAACAACACCTTGAACTCCTGCCCTACTTTTGCTTGATTGATATCGAAAGAAATTCCCTGCTGCAATTCCATTACTGCAGACGCGCGACGTTGTTTGTCTTCAGCCGGAACATCGTCCTGCAGTTTATAAGCGCCTGTATTTTCTTCGTGTGAGTACGTGAAAATTCCGAGTCGATCGAACCGTGTATTTTCAATCCATTCCAGCATCTCTTCATGATCCTGCTCTGTTTCTCCGGGATATCCAGCAATTAATGTGGTTCTTAACGTAATACCGGGAACTTCATCACGAATGGAATTTACCAAATCAATGATCTTTTGCTTTGTCGTGCCACGCTTCATGCTTTTCAGCATGTTATCAGTGATGTGCTGTAAAGGCATATCCAAATAGTTGCACACTTTCGGATTTTCACGCATTACTTTCAATACGTCCATCGGAAATCCTGAAGGAAACGCATAGTGTAAACGAATCCAGTCAATACCGTCCACATCACTCAACCGCTGCAACAATTCGCCCAGATTCCGCTTACCGTATAAATCCAATCCGTAATACGTGGAATCCTGCGCAATGATCATCAACTCACGAGTTCCTGCTTTAGCCAAATTGCGAGCTTGTGTAACAAGATCTTCTATTGGAGTTGAAATGTGTTTACCACGCATCAAAGGAATAGCACAAAACGAACAAGGCCGATCGCATCCTTCCGAAATTTTCAAATAGGCGTAATGATGCGGCGTAGTTAAAATACGTTCGCCAACCAACTCGTGTTTATAATCGGCTTTTAACGTTTTCAGTAAACGGGGCAAATCGCGGGTACCAAACCAGGCATCAACTTCGGGAATTTCCAATTGCAATTCATCCTTATATCGCTCACTTAAACATCCGGTTACCATCACCTTCTCCACCAACCCTTGTTCTTTGGCATCTACAAATTGTAATATGGTATCAATGCTTTCTTGCTTGGCGTTGTCAATAAAACCACACGTATTAATAATTACAATACCTGCATCACTTTCGGTGCTTTCATGTTCCACCTCAAATTTGTTGGCGTTCAATTGCCCCATCAGCACTTCCGAATCGAAAATATTTTTCGAGCAGCCCAACGTCACCACATTCACTTTATTCTTTTTCAGTGTCTTCGTTTTCATCGCTGCAAAGGTAGTGGAACGCAAAGGATTAGCAATACGAATAGGATTAACCAACTTTAACGCTACACGAGCGGCAGAAGGACTATTTTTGTAAAAAAATAATGCTATGCTGGTAACAACAACATCTACAGTAGAAGGTCGCCCGGTGACACGTTACATTGGTCTTGTAAGTGGCGAAGCCATTATTGGCGCGAATATCGTGAAGGATTTTTTCGCGGGCATTCGTGATATCGTTGGTGGTCGTGCGGGTATGTATGAAGAAAGTTTGCGCGATGCCAAGAATATTGCCATTCAGGAAATGCTGAACCAGGCGAAACAACAAGGCGCAAATGCGGTAATCGGAGTTGATCTGGATTATGAAACCGTCGGTAACGGATCGATGATGATGGTAAGTGCCAGCGGAACTGCAGTGGTATTGGGACATTAATTGTTTATATCCGAATACCAATTACCAGAACATCATCCAGTTGTTCAAGGCCGCCCTTCCAATGTGAAAATGCCAGCTGCAACTCGTTGTGCTGAGCCTCGCAGCTGAGTTGAGAAATACCGGCAATAAGTTCCTTCATTTTGCTGTATTTAAACTTTTTGCCATCCGGACCTCCGAATTGATCTGCAAAACCGTCTGTTATCGTGTACACCATATCGCCGGGCACCAATTGCACTTTTTGGGTACTGAAAGGATGTGGATCAACAGCGTGAATGCCAACCGGCTGCTTGTCTGTTTTGTACTCGACAAGTTGACCGTTTCTGCACAACCATACCGGATTATTGGCTCCGGCTATCTGCAGATCGCGGGTTTGAAAATTATAACTACACAAAGTACAGTCCATACCATCACGTGAAACTTCGGTTGAGCCTTCCGGATTTAGCGCACCAACCAACGCATCGCGCTGTGCGTCCAGAATATTACCCGGTTTCGATAAACCTCTTGCTGTAACAATTTCATTCAACAATGTAATATTCAGCAAGGACATAAAAGCACCCGGAACACCATGCCCCGTGCAGTCTCCCGTAAGTAGAACAAATCGACCATCCGCTGACGTTCCTGCCCAATAAAAATCGCCACTGACGATATCTTTGGGTTGATAATAAATGAAGTATTCTTGTAAATGTTTGTCCAGAAAATTATCTGAAGCTAGTAATGCTTGTTGTATGCGTCGTGCGTAATTGATACTATCCGTAATGCTTTTATTTTTGTCTTCAATAATGCTCTTTTGCTGCTCTACCTGATCCCGTTGCACTATCACTTGTTTTCGCTGCAATTCTATCTCTGCTGCTTGCTTGCGGGTTACAATAAAACGATTGTACAAAAACGCCGCAAACACGACAACCAATATCAAAGCAATGGATACTAACGTTATCGTTAAACGCTGTCGCTTTTTTTCCTCCGCTGCCAATGCATCAATTTTTTCCTGCTCGGCTTGCTTTACCGCAGCTTCCTTTTCGTGCTGAGATTTCAATTCAGAACGCAGAATTGACTTTTGCTTTTCTACATCCAGGACGCTGTCGCGATAAGCAATATACAACGTGTAATGGAGATAAGCGTTTTCGTAATTGTTCCGGCTTTTATAAAAATCGCTCAATCGTTTATGTGCATCGCGAATATGCTCTTTAGCATCTATTTCTCGGGAAACTTGAAGCCCTTTATTCAACCACGATTCGGCCAGGTCATTCTTTCCTAATTCGGCATAAATTTCTCCAAGATTAATACTGTGATTGGCCACCATATATTTGTCTTCCGCTTGTACCGCATAATCATACGCTTTCTGAAAAAATACGATTGCGGAATCCAACTTTTCCCGGCTCAGATAAATGGTGCCAATGATGCCGTAACAATACGGTAAGGTTCCAATAAAACCGAGGCTGTCTGCCAAATGTATGGCGGAACGAATCAATACTAATGCAGTATCAACATTACCCAACATTCTGTGCATATTGGCCATGTTGGTCCAGTCATCACAATATCTGGTAACATCACCGTTTTTCTTGTGAATAGTGAAGGCTTCTGTGAAATATACCAGTGCCTCGCGTGGCCGATTTAACGAGTTGTATACATTACCAATATTGGTAAGTGCAGCCGGCATAGATGCGGAGTCCCTGATTTCGCGTTTAATTTTCAAGGCTTCCATAAATATTTGCAGTGCAGCATCATGTTCCCCTTGCAATTGTTTTAATGCGCCCAATGCCACGAGTATAGACGAAGTACCTCGCGCATCACCGACATCCGAAAAAATTTTGCTCGCCAGTTGGTAGCAGGAATCTGCTTTATGATAATCACTGCGAGTGGCGAAGCAAATACCGATATAGTAAGTTGCCCGAGCCTCTCCTCTCGGGTACGTTGCTTTTTTTGATAAAGCAATGGCCTGCTTGGCGTATTCGTAAGCAGAGTCCAGCTCGCTGATCTGACGATAGGCCAGCGACAATTCGGTCATGGCTTGTACGCGAGAAGTATCGTGCTTTGCAACAACCACCAAACGGCGCAGCGAATCGATACGTTGTTGGCCGTATGCGTGATAAGACGGACACACCAACAAAACAATGAGTACTGCAGCAAATAAAATGATTCGTTGTTTCATCTTATATACCACGCATGCACATATCCATTGTGCATGTGTGTTCACTTCCCAATATAGGAAATGCCGATGACGTAGGAAGCATTACCGCGAAAAAATTGAATTGACGAATTCGGTTTTATTGAAGACCTGCAGGTCATCCATTTTTTCGCCAACACCAATATATCGAACAGGAATTTTAAATTGATCAGAAATACCGATTACCACACCTCCTTTGGCTGTTCCATCTAACTTTGTAATAGCCAAAGCTGTAACGTCTGTAGCTGCGGTAAACTGTTTACACTGTTCAATTGCGTTTTGTCCTGTAGATCCATCAAGTACGAGTAAAACTTCATGTGGTGCATCGGGAATTACCTTTTGCATCACTTTCTTGATTTTACCTAATTCGTTCATCAGGTTCACCTTGTTGTGCAGACGTCCTGCGGTATCAATAATCACAACGTCCGCACCTTTCGCTAATCCTGAGCTTACGGTATCAAAAGCGACAGACGCAGGATCTGCACCCATTCCTTGTGAGACAATCGGCACATCAACACGTTTCGCCCAAATCTCCAGCTGATCAACAGCTGCTGCACGAAATGTATCTGCAGCACCCAGCATTACCTGTTTTCCGGCTTTCTTAAACTGATGCGAGAGTTTGCCGATGGTAGTTGTTTTACCAACACCGTTAACACCAACAACCATGATTACATATGGCTTCTTGCCTTCGGGCGTAACAAATTCAGCAGCGTCTTCGGATTTATTTTCGGCTAACAAGGCCGCAATTTCATCACGAAGAATTTTATCCAACTCGTCGGTATTCACGTATTTATCGCGTGCAACACGATCTTCGATACGACGAATAATTTTGAGTGTTGTTTCTACACCAACATCGGAGGTGATGAGTGCTTCTTCCAGATTGTCCAGAACTTCCGCATCAACGGTAGATTTACCGACAACAGCACGGGCAATTTTACCGAAGAAACTTTCTTTGGTTTTGGATAAGCCCTGATCCAGGCTTTCCTTTTTTTCTTTACTGAAAAAATTAAAGAGTCCCATGAACTATTTATTCAGAAACGACGAAAGCTTCCTTCACGAGAAAGAAGCTTCGAGCGGTTCAGTATTCACCCAATTACTTCGACTTTTCAGTCAAAAAATCTTTAATGTGATCGTTATGTACAACTTCTTCTTTGAAGGCGTACGCACCTGTTTTAGGTGAACGAACCATTTTAATTACGCGGGTGAACTGCTTGCCTTCACCTGTTTTTAACGTTGCAACTACTTTCTTTGCCATGACGGAGTACTATTAATGCGTCAGAGATTACTTGATTTCTTTATGAACAGTCATACGCTTCAAGATCGGATTGTACTTTTTCAGTTCAATACGGTCAGGCGTATTTTTCTTGTTCTTCGTGGTGATGTAACGAGAAGTTCCCGGCATGCCACTTTCCTTGTGTTCGGTGCATTCCATTATCACCTGAATACGATTACCTTTCTTAGCCATTGTGCTGATTTTTTACTAATGGGAGGGCAAAGGTAAAAATTATTTCAGGAAATGCAAGTTTATACACGGGGAAATTGAATTAATATCCTGATTCCTCCCTTTTCCCTCGCTCCTGCTACTTGCCGCGATTCAAATAACTTTCCTCCGCCATCATTTTTTCAATGCCTTCAACGGTTTTCGGAACCTTGCCGGATAAAACTTCCGGATCGCCGGCTGTAATGAGCAAGTCATCTTCGATACGAATTCCGATGTTCCACCATTTCGGGTCACAAGGTGAACCTTCAGGAATATAAATTCCGGGTTCTACCGTAATCACATTTCCGGGCTGCAAAACGCCGTACATACCGGGATCGTGCACATCCAGTCCTAAATAATGGGAGGTTCCATGAAAAAAGTACAGAATAAAGTCTTCCTCTTTTTCGATTATTCCCAACTGCTTTAATCGCTTTTTGATCACGTTAACGGCAGCTTTATGCGGTGCGCGAAACTCATTGCCCGAACGAGAAGCCTGAATTCCGGCTTCCTGAGCTTCCAGAACAATATTGTAAATAGCTGTTTGCTCGGGCGTAAACTTCCCATTCGACGGCAAAGTACGCGTAATATCTGCAGTGTAACCATGGTATTCTGCTCCGGCGTCTACAACAATCAGATCATTTTTTGTCATAGGACGTCTGTTGGTGCTGTAATGCAGAATACATGAGTTTTCTCCGGATCCGCAGATGCTGGGATAACCTTCATATTCTGCACCATGGCGTCGGAATTCGAATTCGATAATTGCCTGCGCATGATATTCGCTCATTCCGGGCTGCAGTGCGCGCATTAACTCGATGTGGGCATCATTGCTAATGTTGATGGCTTTCCTCAGCAACTCCATCTCCTCCAATTGTTTCACTTGTCGCAACATGGCCATCATTTCTTTCAATCGAATCTGATCGTTGTTCTTGTTTTTTTCGGTTGCCAGTCGAAACTTCTGCATTAAGCTGTACAAATCAGCTGCGTCATTGGGGTTGTCGCGTACATCGGTCGGAATAGGAATGAAAAATACCTTGCGAAACTTTTTGAAATTGATCGAAGTTCCGGGAAAGCCTGCTGCAGGTAACACCGTTTTTACTTTCAACTGTTCCTGAGCTTGTTTGGGGCCTAACCTGCGACCTGTCCACGCTTCTTCTTTGGGATTTTTATCCTGAACCCAAAGAATTTCATTGGTAAACACGCTGTCGATGCGCTGATTTTCCTTGAATACCAGTAGCGCGGCGTTAGGCTCCGTAAAGCCCGTTAAATAGCGAAAATTGGGATCCGGATGATAATGGTAATCGACATCGTTGGAGCGATTACGGATCGGTGATGTAAAGAAAACCGCGACACTGCTGTCCGGCATTAATTTGCGAAGTGCTTCGCGTCGTCCGGCATGAAAATCAGCAGATAAATGATCCGATTCGTAAGGTTCCGAAGCTGTAAAAGCCGAAACTAACAGAACAAAAGTGATAACACCGATAATGGCGCTTTGAGATCTGATTTTCATTGGTATAAAAATACAAAACGCCCGTCGCGTGAACGACAGGCGCTTTTAAATAATATCAACAGGATTAACGAATAAAGCCGCCTTCGATAGCGCGCTTCAAAGCTTCCTTGATTCCAATTTTATTGATGGTACGCATACCCGAAGTTGAAACCTTCAGCGTGATCCAACGCTTTTCATCCTCCAAATAAAAACGTTTCTTCTGCAAGTTAGGCTGGAAGGTACGTTTGGTTTTACGATTAGAGTGAGAAACATTGTTCCCAACGATGGTGCGCTTTCCTGTAATTTGACAAACTCGTGACATGGTCTATATATTTTTTTCCAAATCGGACGGCAAATGTAGTACTTTTTTGGTCCGTAACAAAGATTATTTAAAAAAGATCAAAAAAAGATGTGCTCCCCTTTTTTTCGCCTATCGGTTTAACCCTTGTTCGGACAATGGTAACACTTATTCGGAATTCTGCCGCAGGTATCCCCAGCACTTCATGGCGAACTAATAATTCCATTAATTTCGGCACCGTTAAAATTGCCCGCAGATTATGGTTTTCGCGCACTTGGTTTTTCTGTATCTCTTCCTGCCGATCAACCTGATCTTGTATTACGCTTCATCGAATAAGATGTACCGTAATCTCATCCTCACTGCATTTTCCTTTTTCTTTTATGCATGGGGTGAACCTGTTTGGGTATTGTTGTTATTGGGTTCATCCACCGTTGACTGGCTCATCGGTTTATACATCAACAAACACAAAGGAACATCGAAAGCGAAAGCGGGAATTGTGTTTTCCGTAATCGTCAATATTTCCTTGCTGGTTGTTTTTAAGTACAGCGGGTTTCTTTACGAGAACATCAATGCCTTATTCGGCACTTCGTTGGCTATTCCAACATTTACTTTACCTATTGGAATATCATTCTATACGTTTCAGAGTTTGTCCTATACGATCGATTTGTATCGCAATGAAGTTCCCGTACAGAAGTCGCTCAGTAAATTTTACATGTATGTGAGTTTGTATCCGCAGTTGGTTGCCGGTCCAATTGTGCGCTATCAGCACGTTGTACATGAAATTGATGAACGTAAGTTCAATATCAAAGACATGAGTTCCGGAATTCATCGCTTTTGTATCGGCCTCTTTAAGAAAGTGTGCATTGCAAATGTGGCTGCCGAATTTGTAAGCAAATACATGGACGGCGACCTGTCACAACTTACGACGGGAGAAGCCTGGTTCGGACTGCTGATGTTTTCCGTGCAGATCTATTTCGACTTCTCCGGCTACTCGGATATGGCCATCGGGTTGGGACGACTTTTCGGATTTCACTTTCACGAAAACTTCAACTATCCCTACATCGCAAAGTCGGCAACGGAATTCTGGCGCAGATGGCATATTTCTTTAGGTTCGTTCTTCCGCGATTACGTTTACATTCCATTGGGCGGCAATAAAAAATTCGGCATCAGAAATTTATTTATCGTTTGGTTCTTAACCGGACTGTGGCACGGCGCATCTTGGAATTTTATTTTGTGGGGATTGTATTTCGGAGTACTCATCTGGATCGAACGCTTGTTCCTAATGAAGGTACTATCTGCCGCAGGGCGAATGTTTAGTCACATGTATTTGCTTATTGTTGCTGTAATAGGCTGGGGATTATTTTACTTCGACAATATGAGTCGCCTGCAACAGTTCTTTAGCATGTTATTCGGGCAATCAACGCAAGGGCATTGGAATGTTAAACTGGAAGTAGTGCTGCAGGAAAATATGTTCTGGCTGGTTCTTGCCATCGTGCTTTGCATGCCGGTGTATAAATATGCTAATCGTATGTTCAAGAAATTCCTGACGAAACGCAATGTGAATTGGATGTGGTTTTTATCCACCGGGTTCAACTACGCATTATTATTGCTGGCCACGGCTATGCTCGCAGGAAAAAGTTATAATCCGTTTATTTATTTCCGATTCTGATGATGGCGAAGAAAAGAAATACAGCACGACGGAAATTAGCGTTAATCAACGTGGTGGCATTTGCAACGGTGTTGATGCTGGGAGGTGTTTTGTTTTTCGTTTTACCCAAACAGTCGGTTTCCGAATTTGAAAAACGACGTTTAAGTCCGGTGCCTCAATTCAGTTGGAAAGAGTTACTGCATGGGAAATATATTGATAGTTTGGAATTGTATGTTTCGGACAACTTCCCGATGCGAGAACAATTAGTTGAAATATCCTTCCGCATGAAGGAATCACGTGGCATAAAGAATAAAGAAATCACTTTCTACGCAGCAACAGATATTCGTAAGCCGAAAAAGAAAGTTGAAAATGTGAAGGTCGATGCTAAAGATTCAGCGAAACAGGATTCCGTCATCATAGAAGGTGAAGGTGAGGAAGTGAACAACTTATTCATTTTCGAAGGCGCTGCCATGGAGATATTCGGTGGTAACAATAAAATGGCGCAATCGTATGCAGCTGCAATTAACAAGTATGAGCAGGAATTACAGGGCAAAGTGAATGTTTACGCAGTGATGATTCCGTCATCGATTGAATTTAATGCTCCTTCCGAATACCGCAAGATGTCGGTTTCTCAGCGCAATAATATTCAAACAGCCTATAACAGTATGTTGCCGGGAGTTCGCAAAGTAGATGCGTATGGTTCTATTGCGGAACATCAGCGCGAGTATTGTTATTACCGAACGGATCACCACTGGACCGGACGCGGCGCCTATTATGCTTACACGGCATTTTGTAATTCTGCAGGATTTACTCCTGTGCCATTAACCAATATGGAACGAAAAACGAAAACCAACTTTTTGGGTTCATTGTATTGGTTAACTCGCGATTCACGTTTAAAA
>CALJIF010000072.1 GCA_937974275.1 uncultured Flavobacteriales bacterium | reverse complement strand
AGGCGATACGTTAGTCACCAGTGGACTTGGCGATGCCTTCCCGCAAGGTGTTCCGGTGGGCGTGGTGAAAAATTTCGAGAAGAAAGCCGGTGATAAAACATACACGGTAGAAGTGCAGCTCACCACAGACTTCCGTAAGTTGAAACACGTGCTTTTGATCAAGGATTTATTCCGTGAAGAGATTCAACAATTGAAACAACGCGTAAACGAAAGCGATAACAATGCTAAATGAGATCGTAAGACATAGCATACGCTTTTTTGTACTCGTGTTGGTGCAAGGCCTCATCCTGAAAAACATGGATGTTGCGCCATACGTGAATCCGTTTATTTACTTGTTGTTTCTAATGCAATTGCCTTTCGATATGCCACCGTGGCTGGTAATGATAATTGCATTCGTTACCGGTTTTTTTGTAGATGTATTTTACGGAACTATTGGAATGCACATGGCCGCATCAACATTAGTTGGATTCATGCGATCAAGAATTTTAAAAATGCTGGCACCACGCGATGGCTATGAGTTCTCGGCACAACCTACAGTGCAGGACATGGGCTGGTTTTGGTTTTTAACCTATGCGGGAGTCTTTATTCTTGTTCATCATTTCTGCCTGTTCTATCTCGAAATGTTCTCGTTCCGTGAATTCTTCTCTACGTTATTGCGCGTTGTGATAAGCGGAATGGCCACAATGTTACTGGTAGTGGTAACGCAGTTCTTATTTTACCGAAGCAAGAAAGCGTTATGAATCAGGAGTCGAGAAAATTTTTCATTGCAGGATTCGCGCTTCTCGTTGCAGTGCTCTATGTAGTGCGTTTGTTTTACGTGCAGATTGTAGATGACAAATACAAACTGGATGCGCGAAACCAAGCCTTCTTATACGTTACAGATTATCCACCGCGCGGTGCGATTTACGATCGTAATGGAAAGTTGTTGGTGTACAATCAGGTGGCATATGATTTAATGGTAGTGCCCCGTGATTTGAAAAATTGTGATACTGCAGGGTTATGCAAAATCTTAAATATTACAATTGAAGATTTCAAGTCGCGACTAAAACGACTTTCCGGAAGTTTAGATTTTGCGCGACAAGATTATCGTTCTCACATTTTTGAATCGCAAATGTTGCCTGAGTTAAATGCTCGTATTCAGGAGCGTTTGTACAAGTTCGATGGGTTTTATGTGCAATCGCGTACGGTTCGTAAATACCCGATTCCTATTGCTGCGCACTTGTTGGGTTACATCGGTGAAGTGGATGATCGCATTACAAGTAAGGATAAATATTACAAGTCGGGCGATTACATCGGCAAATCGGGTATTGAAAAAGGTTACGAGGAATATTTGCGCGGAAAGAAAGGTGTGCAGATTAAAATGCGGGATGTACACAACAACATCAAAGGCAGTTTTAAAAATGGTTTGTATGATACTGCATCTGTTCCGGGATTAAGCTTGGTGTCAACACTTGATGCTGATCTACAATTGTACGTAGAACAATTGCTTCAAAATAAAATCGGAGGTCTTGCTGCGATAGATCCAACAACAGGAGAAATATTGGCGTTGGTAACCAGTCCAACGTACGATCCGAACTTGCTTGTAGGTCGCGACTTTCCGAAGAATTACAGCATGTTGTTGCAGGATACATTAGGTCGACCTTTATTCAATCGTGCTTTGCAGGCGATGTATCCTCCGGGTTCTACGTTTAAGTTGATGAACTCCTTGATTGGTTTGCAGGAAGGAACTTTAACGCCACAAACAACTTACGGCTGTGCACGAGGATTCCCATTATTGGGAGGAAAACCTAAATGCCACCCTCACGGCAGCCCGACAGATTTGGAAGGAGCAATTGCCACATCCTGTAACTCGTATTTTTCATACGTGTACAAAGCGATAATTGATAACAACAAAGTAACCCGCAATACGAAGGATGGATACGAGCGTTGGCGACAGTACGTGTTAAGCTTTGGTGTTGGCGAGAAGTTGGGAACAGATTTGCCTTTTGATGCGAAAGGTATCGTGCCCACGTCGAAGTATTATGATAAAGTCTTCGGTAAAAACGGATGGAAGGCGTTAACGTTATCCGGCGTTGGTTTGGGTATTGGACAAGGAGAATTGAGTGTAACACCTTTGCAAATGTGTAACATCGTGTGTGCGATCGCCAACCGCGGACATTTTTACACACCGCATATTATTCGCAGTGTAGGAAAAGATCCAAAACCATTGCCGCAGTGGGCCATAAAGCATCAGACGATGGTAACCAACAAACAACATTTTGAAGCTGTTGTTCAAGGTATGTCGAGTGTAATGACTGCAGGGACAGGGCGCGGTGTAAATGTTCCTGAATTGGACATGTGCGGTAAAACAGGTACCGCGCAGAATCCGCATGGCGATGACCACTCCGTATTTGTATGTTTTGCTCCACGTAACAATCCTAAAATTTGTGTTGCCGTATTAGTGGAAAATGCCGGATTTGGTTCCGCATGGGCAGCTCCAATTGCGAGTTTAACTATTGAGCGATACCTCACCGGAAAAACAAATCGTCCTGAAATGGAAAAGAACATGATGGAAGGCGATTTGATTCACAAGCATCCTGCAGGTAAAAAACAAACCACACATTAACATGCGTGAGAAAAGCGAAGGTTTATTTTATAATGTGGACTGGTTAACGGTAACCATTTACCTGCTGTTGATGATGATGGGCTGGTTTAATATTTATTCAGCCGTGTACGATCCTGTGAAGAGTGATGTATTTAACATGGAACGTCTCGAAAGCAAACAGTTATTGTTCGCTGTCCTGAGTATTTTACTGGCGTTTTCAATTTTAATTATTGACGCATCCTTTTTTACGGTCTCGGCCTATGCGCTGTATGGCGGAGTAATATTATTGAATCTCTTGGTGCTTGTAGCCGGAACGGAAATCAAGGGAAGTCACTCGTGGTTTAAAGTTGGAGGATTTACTTTTCAACCCGGTGAGTTTGCGAAATGGGCAACAGCATTGGCTTTGGCGAAATTTATGAGTGGTGTTAATCCGGCCAATTTGAAAAAATCAGTTTGGACAGCTCTGGGAATACTTGGACTTCCAATGGCCATTATCATGGTGTTACAAGATGAGACCGGAGTAGCTTTAGTGTTTTCTGCATTTACCATTGTGCTGTATCGTGAAGGCATCATTCAGGGGTGGTGGTTGTTGGTTGGCATGGGCACCGTATTGTGCGTAGTACTTGGAATAAAGTATCAGGAGAACTTTGTGTATTACGCCGGATCAGTTGTTGCGATTGGAGTAGCGTCGCTTTTGTTTATACGCCGTCGATTTAAAAATATACTGATCGTCCTTTTAGGAGTGGTGTTCTTTATAGGAGCGCTATTTGCAGGACCTAAAGTATTGGAGAAAATGCCGGAGCACCAGGCAGGACGAATAAAAGTGTGGTTGGGATTACCGGTCTCACAAGCTATTGAAGATCGGTACGGATACAACACACGTCAGTCCATGATTGCTATTGGTTCAGGCGGGGCAATGGGCAAAGGATATTTGGAAGGTACACAAACGAAATTTCGATTCGTGCCCGAACAGGAAACAGATTTTATTTTTTGTACCGTAGGCGAGGAGTGGGGATTTGCAGGCAGCGCATTGGTCGTTTTGTTATACACGATTTTAATTGTTCGCTTGGTGTTTATGGCAGAACGACAACGATCAGATTTCACTAGGATTTATGGGTATGCCGTTGCTGCGGTGTTATTTTTTCACCTGGTTATTAATGTCGGAATGACGATTGGTATTATTCCGGTTATCGGAATTCCATTGCCGTTTTTCAGTTATGGCGGTTCTTCACTGATATCATTCACTATTCTGGTGTTCATCTTTGTGAAGCTCGATTCACAACGACTGCTCGTATTGCGTTAGGCGAGTTCATCGTATCGCATTTGCAAACATCATACATGTTAAGCGCTCTTCAATAGCTGTGCGCAATATGAATAGTTCATGCGTTTCATTTCGACTTAATCTTGGTTATAAAGTGCAGTAAATGCGAATCAAACGCACGAAATGTCGCGAATGAACACAGTTACAGTTTTCAAAAGCGCTGTAAAAAGGTAACCACAAAAAAAGGCTACCCTTCGGATAGCCTTGAAAATTATTGTAGTTGAGTTTAGTAATGCTTCGCGCGATTGTCAACGATGTCGGCATTTTCGCGCAATACATCATTCACCGCGTTATCGGTACGAGCACCATAACCCTGAATTAAACGCGCCTGTTGCGCTTTAACATCAGTTAATGGTTCTGCTTTCGTAACCGTGGTTACAATTACTACATACACACCCATAGATCCTTTAATCGGAGCTGACATTTGATTCACTGCCATTGCAGAAACTTTACCTACCACTTCACCTTCGTAACCTGCACCTGCAATATACGGAGCAGCTAATGTAATATTCGCCGCAGGCATTACAGTCGTCTTCATGTTGGTTGCCCAAGCTTCCAGATTAGCACCTTTGTTCTTATTGAACTCGTCAATAATCATTTGAGCTTTTTTCTGTTTACGTACTTCCAGTTCGCAAATGTCGCGTACTTCTTCTAATGGCTTCACGCCCTTCTTCACGATCTTAGTCAATTTACATACTACATAACGCTCACCGGCTTGGAATGGCTCGGAAACGTTGCCAATTTCACGCTCTTCATTATACAACCAACGTACAATCTCGCGAGAGTTTTCCAAACCGTTGATGTAACGTGAACTTTCCACAATCTTATCTGACTTTTGAATGTTCAAACTCTTCGCTTGAGCGCCTGAGTTAAACTTCTCCGCAGTATTGTTTTCTACAGCAAATTGAGAAGCCGTATTAAATACTGTGCGGATTGTAGCTTCAGAAGCTTCTGTCTTGCTTTCAATTTTAGCAACCTGAACCTTAGTAGAAGGAGCAGTTTTATCCAACACTTCAATAACATGGTATCCGAATTCTGTTTCTACAACTACAACATCTCCTTTGTTGTTATTGAAACCTGCGTCCTTAAACGGCTGAACGAATCCGCTTTCAGGAGTAAACCAACCGTAGTCACCTTTGTTACCGCTCTTGGAACCCGGATCGTCAGTGAGTTTTTCCACTAAATCTTCCAACTTCGCTTTCTTCGACTTCACCACACGCTGAATAGAATCTGCGCGCAATTTTGCTTGTGCTTTAGTACGTGTAATTTCTGGAGATGCGTTAGCACAATCGGTACAAGAAACCAGGATGTGACGAACCTTCGCAGAATCCGCCGAAACTTTGTTGCCGTAAACTTTGTACACCACCACATTCTGTCCCATGTTGTAAGGTCCCAAAACAGTTCCCGGTGCAGCTTTCAGGAATGCGCTGTCTGTTCCAACAGGGAACTGACCGGAACGCATATATTCCTTCACGAACATCGGGTTGTCTGAAGTAGCCAATACATATAATGAATCATCAATACCGCTTTTGCCTGCAAATGTTGTTGCAACGCTCTCCATTTCCTTGCGCTGGTTAGCGATATCATCGGCAGACGGGAAAATATCGAAACCGATAAATTCCATGTCGCGCTCTTCTTCACGCTGCTTGAATTTGTACTCGTGCGACTTGTAATATTCTTCCAATTCCGCATCAGTTACTTTGATCGTAGAATCCGGAATATCTGCGTATTTCTTGGTAACGAAGTTGAACGTGTATTTTGTGTTTTCTTCGTTGTGCTCACGCTTTGCCTGTGCAGTTGTCACGTAAATACCTTTACGAACCAATTGATTGTATTTTTCTTTACGCAGTTGCTTGCGCATGGAAACTTCAATTTCCGCCCACTGTGTTTCTTGTTCCGGCTGCATACCTGCAACAAACTGACGAATTTTAGCACCGTCTAATCCACCCATTGCATTCGCGAATTGCGGATTCACTTGGCCGGTTTGACGATCCTGGAAGAATTGCATCATGTATGGTGAAATGTTATCACCCATCATTTGATCAGCTAATTCGTCGTCAGTAACAACGATGCCGAGTTCATCGTACTCCGGAACGAAAATCAAATTTTCGATGTATTCAGCCCAAACGCCTTCAGACATTTGCTGCTGTTCCATTTCTGATAATGAACGGCCCTGGCTGTATTGTTCCACCTTGCCGTTAAATTCCATGATCGAAATTTCGGTTCCGTTAATTTCACCTACCGAAGTATCTCTACCGAACATGGCGGTATTGTTGCCCAGGAAATCGGTTAAAACGAAAGCCAAAAGAGCGACAAAAATACTTCCTACAATAAGTCCTACACGACTTCTGATCTTAGCTAAAATGGTCATAATTAATGACGTTTATTTTTGAATTGGGGCACGAATATACAATATAAAGGGCAAATCCCCGAAATGAATCGTTTAAGCCTTTTTATTTGACTGTTTATCAGTGGTTTGGGGCTCCATTTGGGCAGCTTTTTCGGCCTGACGTTCCACCATGCGGTTGTAGCGTCGGCGCATACTGTACATTACTCCGGCAAAAGCGGTTAACAACAACGAGAATGTGCCGGTTTGCTGATCACCGATGATAAACAGATATACCGAAGTAATGACCATGATCAGTGACAGCACCAACCAAACATATTCCGTGATCTTGAAGTATTTTTTCATGTTATTCGCCGTCATTTAAAAGTATTGTTCCTGTAAGGTTTTTGATTTCGTATTCCGAAAATGTCTCATCTGATTCCAAGCCGTTGCCCATCAGAATCTGATCTTCCGTGGTAATTTTTACAAATGCATCAGTGTAAATTTTACGTCGTATTCCGTCCCAGATAAGTTTTTCGGTATTCAATTTTTCACCTTTGATATTCACGACCACCACATCGTTACGCGCTTCCATCTTTTGTTCGCGTTCGTAACGAATCGCATATTTTGCAGTAAGAGAAGTGTTCACCGCTCCGGAATCATCGAAAAAATCGAGTTCAACGCCTTTAGATAGAATGGTATGCGGATTATCGTTGCCGAATTCTTCAATCAACGGCGCTTTCAGATGAATTTTAACACGCGCAGAATCAGTAAACAACAGGTCGACTTTTGTTGCTGTTTGAAATGGTAACGTGTCTTTAATGGTGTACGATTTTACTTTGGCAGGATCATTTCTGCAAGCGCTGCACAGCGCAATTACGATTGCAATAACGAAAGCCGAAATACGCATGATTAATCGATCTTATAACGCGTAAACCAACGGTCGTTGATAGACATTCCGATACTTACGCGGAAGAAGTTCTCCTGCAACAAGCCGGATTCAATTGTTCCGCGACGACCAACTTCAAAAGACATATTCAAACGTCCTATAGGTTCACTCAAACGAGGGCGGAAAGGAGCCGGCATTCCAACGCTGAAGTTGATAGCCGTTTCGCGCAATTGCACATTATTAATTTCCAACGCTGTTTGATGATAACGCATGCCGAGGCGATACTGAACAGCAGCAAAATAATTGCCACGACCGATGATTTTCGGTTGCCATTGAAAGCCCGCTGTAACGCGGTGACTGTTCTTGATCAAGCCTGTAGCGGAAGTGGAAGCAACTCCGGACCACAGTTGAGTCGAATAGTCGGCTTGTATCATCCAGTTCCAATCTTTCTTAATTGCGAAACCACCGCCTGCCATTAAAGGCACTTGCACACGAGAAGGAATTCCATTGACAAATGAAACGGTGTCGCGGATTTGTTCTATTGTTCCAACCTGTTTGTACGTTTGCGCCAAGAGTTCGTATGTTGTTGCCACTTCAGCAGGGAAGCCAATCACAGCGCCAATGGTCATACGAGCACCGGGACTCTTAATAAAGATGTTGCGTGTTTCTTCCTGATTGCCCTTGCGGTAAACGAATTTATTTTTCATCCAGCTCTTGTCCACTATCAGAGAGTCGGGCATATTCTGAAATTGCGGATTGATCGTACGATTGATGCGGAAGGTGTATTGCAATCCGGCGTTGAAATAAACATCGCGAAACGTTGTTGACTTAGCAATTTTCGTGTTAAACGTTTGTAATGAATCCGGGAAAACATCACGACGAATATTGGTTAACGAACCGTATAAGTAAGACGCTGTGAATCCTACGGATATGTTTGTTAATGCCGTTCTGTAACGCACTTTACGCTTAATGACGTTTGTGTCGCCAACTAATTTGTCCTTGTCGTAATTTGATGATAACAAATACTTGCGCGTTGCGCCGGCGAAAGGGCGAATAGCGTTGGCAAGAAACACCTGATTTACACCACCGGCTCCTTCGTATTTGTAAGTAACCGGACCAAGATTCGGAACTTCATCGGGAGAACTTACGTTGTAACCGACAGATGAATAAGGTGTAAGTCCGAAAGCAGCTCCCCAGCGTTTAGATACAGGAAACGCCAGCGCCAAATGCCCCAATGTGGTACGATTGAAAATGGCAGATGATGAGGTATTGGAAAGTTGAACAGTATTGCTCATCAATGACACTTCGTAAGTCACCAACTGATGCGCCGTAAGCGATGCCGGATTTAAAAGGTTGATGTATTGCGGAATCATGGAGTCGTTGCGTAATGCAATACCTCCACCACCCATGCCGTTGTTAATCAGTCCTCCGTTAAACTGGAAATCGCCAATTCCGTAACGCGAATACGGGGAAACCGTTTGCAACACAGACGGATTCTGGGCTTGCAATACATTTTCGGTAACCACCATTACAGCAACCGCAAGAAATACTTTGAAACTAAAATTAAAGAAGGTGGTTCTCCACATGATAATTAATAATACAGTTTAGTCCGTCTGCTATGAGATTCGGACGTGCAAAGATGCCATTTTTAAGTACGCCAGCCAAAAGCGGCGCGTCTCCGCCGGTTAAGCTCAATTGCAATTGCGGATAGTGCAGCAGGTAGTTGTTGTACATTCCGGTTATTTCAGCAGCTGCACCGTGAACAACTCCCGAGCGCATAGACGTTTCCGTGTCGTTTCCTGTAAGTGGCATTTCGCCTTGCAAATCGGGTTCCGGAAGTTTTGCTGTGAATACATGCATGCTTTTCATACGCATACGCAAGCCCGGTGAAATAGCACCGCCAAGAAAATGTTTGTTGCTGTCGATGAGATTATATGTAATACATGTACCTGCCACAACAGCTAAGACGGGTTTTCCGGGCGAAAGTTGCCATGCGCCAATGGCTGCAGCCAAACGATCGTAACCTAAACTATCCGGTGTGCGGTAATTGTTTCGAACGGGCAAAGGAGTTCCGGGAGTAAGCACAATAGTTAGTGCAATGCGTCGTAAGTCCAATTCCACATTTCGGGGATGATGAATAACGCTGGCAAGCAGGATGATTGAAGGTTTCAGCGATTCCGCAAGACGCATTACAGCGGCAAAATCATTGCCTTCGAATACATGCTGCTCAATGACGGTATTTCCTTCATACACATAAGCTTTAAGGGCAGTATTTCCCCAGTCCAATATCAGACGGCAATCCTTCATCGGTTGCAAATCTATGCAGAAATTCAGGTGGAAATTTTGGCAAATAAAAATTATAGTTACATTTGCCACCCCGAATGAATAATTCGGACGATGAATAATCGTGGTACGGTTCGATAGCTCAGCTGGTAGAGCAAAGGACTGAAAATCCTTGTGTCGGCGGTTCGATTCCGCCTCGAACCACTTCCAACGGCAACTTGAAAAAGTTGCCGTTTTTTTTTCGGGCGTCATCGAATGCGCTACGCGACATCCCGCGCACTGACCGGCTCGTCGTTGCGATGATCGCCCCGGATCATCTCACTCCGCCCTGCCTCGAACCAGTTCCAACGGCAACTTGAAAAAGTTGCCGTTTTTTTTTCGGGCGTCATCGAATGTGCTACGCAACAGCCAACGCACTTACCGGCTCGTCGCTGCGATGATCGCCCCGGATCATCTCACTCCGCCCTGCCTCGAACCACTCCCAACGGCAACTTGAAAAAGTTGCCGTTTTTTTATTTTTTGGCGTCATCGAATGCGCTACACGACATGCCTACTTCTTCCCGGCGCGTTGTTGAATTTCTTCCGAAGCGCTCTTGTATCCCGATTTACGGGCTGCTTTCGCATTACCAAAATTGTAATTAACACGAAGGAATCCTCTTCTGTTTTCGTTGGTGTTGCTCAATACCACATTCTGATTTTGAAAATCAACATTTACGCGATTCACGGAAGTATAAAAGATATCATTTACCGACAAAGAGACGTTCCATTTTTTGTTGGCAAAAGATTTAGATATACCCACATCCACACCTCCTTGCGGCTTGATCTTAAACATGCCGTACACCATGGAACTGCGGTAATATCCTGTTACCTGCAACTTAAAATCATATGGCAATGTGATGCTGTGTTGCATAAACGCATTAAACATCCAACTCTGATTGCTCAATTCCGCTCCAAATAATTGCGATCTAAAATCCATGTAATAGCAGGCGATGTTGTTTTCAACGATCCAGTGTTTGCCGATCGGAAAGCCGAATCCAATATTGCCCCAAAAGTTGTTGGATGCCTTTAAGTTAGTGGTTGTTTGAAATGTCGCACCTGTCGAGTCGTTTTGATCAGTAACTTCCATAATCGCATTGGAGGTTCTGTTTGTTCCAACAGTAGTAAAAATAAAATCCATGAACGAGTGCGTTAACTCTACATTGTGCGTTATTTCCGGCTGTAAGAAGGGATTGCCAACCTGATAGGTGTATTGATCGAGATAATAAATGAACGGATTCAGATTGTCGTAATCAGGTCGATTGATACGTCGAGCGTAAGAAAAGTTAAGACTGTTTTTTTCGTTGATCTTGTGTGAAGCAAACACTGTCGGGAATATTTGAAAATACGTACGCTTTAGTCGTTGTTGTGTAGTGGGAGAATTGCCATCTGCTATTGTATGTTCACCACGCAAACCGACTTGAATTTCAGTATTGCCGAAAGCTCCGTTCATTTGGGCATAACCCGCATTGATGTGCTCCGAATAAATAAACTGATTTGTTCTTCCGGTGTCTTGTTCCCATTGCGTTCCATTTCTAACATCAAACACCAACTGATTGTCGGTTTTTACGAAGCTGCTTTTCACGCCGGCATCAATTTTTATTTTTTTATTTAACGGATGCGTGTAATCCACTTGCCCAACTGCAATTTGAATGGCACTTGCCGCTACGTTGCGTTGAATCAACGGAGTGCCAAATTCGTTGCCTAGAGGTTCATAATAGTGCGTTTCGTAACTGCCGTTGGTCGTGTTGGTATAACCTAAAAAATCAGCAGCAGCAGATAGTTCCCGCCCATTAGTATCAAATTGATGCTTCATCCATACACCTGCTCTGCCATGTTGGTAACGATCGCTGATGTTGTTATTCTGTATGAGTTTGTACACGGAGTCTTGCCCGTTGATAGCGATATCTGTTACATTGATCAGGTCGTCTGTCCCTGTGTACAAATTGCCGTATAACTGAAAGCCATACGATGTGCGCTCATTGGGACGAAAATCAATTCCTGTTGTTAGCGAATGTGTGAAAGGCGTATTTCTTGAGGATGAACGCTGATCGAACGTTGTTGTCGTATTATTAAATGGAACAGATCGCCAAATGTTTGTAGCATCTACATTATTCCAATTCGAGAAATTGTAACGGGTGTAATAATTCACTTTCGGTTTACCGTAATTCAGGTTCACGTTAAATTGATCCTTCAATACCTCGCCGTACCCCACGCCCGCGCCAACACGCCCGTTGAAACCTTGTTGTGCTCCCTTTTTTGTGACTATATTGATGATGCCGGAGTTTCCTTCCGCATCGTATTTTGAAGACGGATTGGAAATGATTTCAATATGTGAAACATCAGTGGCCGGTAAATTCTCCAGAAATTGTTTCAGTTGATCACCTGCCAAATAAGTAGGTTTTCCATCAATGTACACTTGTACACCGGTACGCCCTTTCATGGTAATGCTGCCATTTTGATTAACGGTAACTCCCGGTACTTTTTGTATGAGTTCGAATACGGAACCTGTCAACCGTACAGGACTGTTTTCTACGTTCATGATCAGCATGTCGGGTTTTTGAATAAACAGTGGTTGTGTTGCCGTTATCGTAACCTCTTTCATTTCGGTTAAAGGTGTTAGTACGATGGTATTCACAACATATTCCTCGGTTCCCGGGGCAATAGAAAATGGGCCTTCCGTGTATTTGTTGAACCCCGTTAATGTTATTGCCAGTACGTAGTTCCCGGGAACTATATTTTCAAGTATAAATTCACCGGTGGAATCCACAACAGTTCCCCGAAGCAGAGAACTATCGTGAGCGTGAAGTAATGTGACAATCGCGAATTCGGCAGGTTTTCGGTCGTCGGTTTCCACTTGACCTTTAACTATAGTAAGTTCCCGTCCCAATAATGGTGTCAATAACAAAGAAGCAAAAACGATAAAATAGATCTTCATGTGCGCAGGTATAACGGACATATGACGAATAGATACACGGAATGGTTACAATCTGATCGTGTAACTACTGGCTGAAGTAGAAAGTAAAATCATTCGTTCACCGTTTATATTGTTTCGTTACCTTAGAACCACAATACCAAACTCCCTCACGATGAAAAAAGTAATACTGTTTTTAGGAGTCACTTTTTCGGCTCACTTGTTTGCACAAATTGATATGGGCTTGCCTGCTGCCAGCGGTAAAGGAGGAGTGGCAACTGCATTAGTTGGCAATTACGAAGCCATTGGCATTAATCCGTCCAATCTGGGTTTCGGTGATAATTATAAGTTTTCGTTTACGCTCGCTAATGCCGGGTTAACGGTGCAATCGAAAGCTTTGAAGCTGGGTGAATTGCGCAGTGCGCTTACCAATCCCAACGATACGTTTACCGCCGCCGAGAAGCAGATGTATGCTAATCTATTTACAACGGAGGATGGCTTAAATCTAAACATGAATGTTAACTGGTTTGCTGCGTCTCTGTATTTTCCGAAGTTCGGCGGTATTGCCGTGAATATGCGCGATCGTGCTTTTGGGAATGTGAGTTTATCACAGAATGCTGCTGATTTTATTTTTAATGGAATTAATTCGGCTGCTTATCAAGATTCGTCGGTGTATTCGCAGTACATGTCTCAGATTTTTAACGGAACGTCCATGTCATATCTGCATTACCGAGAAATGAATATTTCCTACGGAAGAAAACTATTCGGTATCGGTACTGAAGATGATAAAGGACGACAAGCAGTAGAAGTTTTTGGTGGTGTAGGTTTCAAATACTTGTGGGGATTAGGCAACGTGAATGCCAACATTACGAATTCACTCGTGGCCGGTACTGCGTCGTTTTCAACCAACTATAACATCAACTACGGCAATATTCAGAATTTCAATCCGCAAAGTGTAGGAAGCATTTTCAATGCAGTGGGAACCGGCGTGGCTACTGATTTTGGCGCAACTGTGATCTTAAAAGGTACCATGCGCTTTGCGATTGCTGCGAATGATTTAGGTAGTATCAATTGGAAAAACAATGTGCTTTTAGGCGGCGATACACTTATGCCTCAATTAGATAGTAATGATGTTGGATTGAATTCCTGGAACATGAGTAGTCCATCGTTTCTGTTTGGTGATAATGCGGTCATCAATTATACGCCGGGGATAGATTATAAAAACAAGTTGCCTTCTCGTTTGCGTTTCGGCTATGGTATGACCATTGGTGAAAATATTATGATAGGTGCGGATGTTGTATTGCCGTTGAACAAGAGCGCGTACAACCTGGAAACTATGTTTGTCGCACTAGGTGGAGAAATTAAACTCGGCAGCGCGATTCGCTTTAATATGGGCGTTTCCGGCAGTACAGACTTAGGTTGGAACTTGCCTTGCGGTTTAATCATCGGGCCATTAGGTTTCTTGGAGTTAGGTCTTGCTACGGGCGATGTGCTTACGTTTGTAGATAAATCAAAGAATCCGAATATGTCATTGGCGCTGGGTTTGATTCGCTTTAATTTCGGGAACGACGAAGAATAATGGCAGCAGGATTTGGGGATAAAGTTGTTTGGATCACAGGCGCATCATCAGGAATTGGAGAAGCATTGGTTGGTGCGTTTGCCCGTGAAGGCGCAAAACTGGTGTTGTCTTCCAGAAGAACGGAAGAGTTGGAGCGTGTCGCACGTCATTACCAATTGTCATCCGACCGTTTATTGATCTTGCCTTTGGATTTGGGACAATTGCAGAATGCCGACGAATTAGTAAGCGCGGTTATTAATAAATTCGGACGTATAGACGTGCTCGTGAATAATGGAGGCATCAGTCAGCGGAGCTACGCGGAAGAAACATCTTTGGAGATTGATCGAAAAATTATGGAAGTGAATTACTTCGGGCAAATTGCTTTAACGAAAGCTGTCTTGCCGGAAATGATTCGCCGTAAAAGCGGACATATTGTGGTGATGAGCAGTATTGCCGGGAAGTTCGGTTTCTATTTCAGAACTGCATATGCTGCTTCAAAACATGCGTTGCAAGGTTTTTTCGAAGCGCTACGTTTGGAAGTTGAAGATCGTGGTATACAGGTTCTGATTGCGGTGCCGGGAAAAATTCAATCCAATATTTCGCTACACGCGTTGAAAGGCGATGGTACTGCACATGCATTAATGGACAAGAGTCAGGAGCAGGGTATGCCTGCAGCCGAGTGCGCGGCGTTGATTTTGAGTGCAATGAAATCGGGTAAAGAAGAAATTCTGATCGGTGGCAGAGAAATTAAAGCAGTTTGGATCAAGCGGTTTTTCCCGGGCTTGTTTGGTCGTATTATTCGGAAACAGACTCGCGAGTAAATGCTCGTTTCATAAAGTGAATTACATATCCCGGACGAACATCCCAGATATGATACACCTTCCATCCGCGTTTCTCGTACAACTTCACATTTTTTTCTACTGATGTCTCCAGATAAAGATCTAATGCAAGGGTAGTAGATTGCCGCATCAAGTAGTTGAGCATTTCAGTTCCGGCTCCCGTGCCTTGCGCTTCCGGAAGTGTGCCGATCATTTGCAAATAAAGATGATCGCCGGACGGACGTTGCGCTCGCATCAATTTATCTTTCTTCATCATATATCCCGCGCGATTCCATGAAATAGCGCGATGCACCAACTGTATTTGATAGATCAATGATTTTATGCGATGCACTTTTTGATTGGGATTGTACATGACTGCAGCACAATTCTTTTCCGAATTGATATAAACTCCATGATACAGCAATCCGTTTTTAATCACGTACTCCATTAACGCAAACGCCCGTTTGTTGCGATGTTCGTCGTTTTTGATGGTGTCGTTCACGGCAGGATTGGCATCAAATGCTTGTCGCAAGATGTTTGCCAATTGTGGCAGGTCTTCATATGTGGCAAGACGAATCATTTAACCAAAATGCGTGGTTCCATCATATCAAGGATGGCGTATTTAACTCCTTCACGACCAAGTCCGGAATCCTTCACTCCGCCATACGGCATGTGATCCATGCGGAAAGTGGGCACTTCATTATGAATGACGCCTCCAACTTCCAGTTCCTCAAAAGCAAGATCAAGCTCTTGTATGTTATTGGTGAAAATACCTGCCTGTAAACCAAATCGTGTGTTGTTAATGTATTCAATTGCATCACTAAACGCTGTATACGATTCTATAGTGATAACCGGACCAAAGACTTCTTCACTGCACACGCGCATGTCTGCAGTTGTATTGGTCAATACTGTTGGTAATACGATTCCATCAACAACAGTTCCGCCGCAATGCACTACCGCACCACCTGCTTTCGCTTCTGCTATCCAATCGAGCACGCGTTGTGAATTTGCTGCATCAATCATGGAAGAAACTTGTGTGCTGTTATCTAATGGATCACCAATAACAAGTTGTTTCGTTTTTTCTACCACGCGTTTAACGAATTCGTTGTACACCGATTCGTGCACAATGAATCGTTGTGCGTGAATGCACACTTGTCCGGAGTAGGCAAAGCCTCCGACAACAGCGCGTTCAGCGGCGTGCGCGATATCGGCACTTGATGTAACAATGGTTCCTGCGTTTCCGCCCAATTCAAGAACTACTTTCTTTTTTCCGGATAATTTTTTAATCGCCCATCCAACTTCAGGAGAACCCGTAAAGGAAAGTAACGCAGCACGTTCGTTCTGAACCAACGCATTGCCCACTTCACGATTCATGGGCAATACAGACACACTTCCTTTGGGTAGTTCGGTTTGATCAATAATGCGTGCCAATTCCAATGTAGACAATGGCGTTGACGAAGCCGGTTTCAAAATAATGGGGCAACCTGCCGCTACGGCCGGAGCGATTTTATGCACCGCAAGATTCATGGGAAAATTGAATGGCGCGATACCAATAACAATTCCAACAGGAAAGTATTTTACAATTCCTGATCGCCCTTTACCTGCAGGAGTCCAGTCGAGAGCAAGCAGTTCACCCGGCAAACGTTTACATTCTTCAGCAGCATTTAAGAATGTTTGAGCGGCACGTTCAATTTCATATCGTGCATACGACAAAGGCTTTGCAGATTCTGCAGCCAAAACTGCAGCAAGACGTTCTTTATCGCGTTCCAATGTATCCGCAATAAAGCGCAGTGCTTTGAATTTTTCGTATGCCGGAAGTTGCGCCAATTGTTTAGACGCTTGTTGTGCGGCAGCGAACGCTTTATTAATGACATCAGCATCCGATAAAAAAGTACGTGCAATTTGTTCTCCCGAAAAAGGAGAACTAACAATCAACTCATTCGCAGTAGTGATAAATTCACCGCCACAATAAATCGGATATGTTTCCGAATGACTCATGCCGACTTGCCTGTTACTTCGTAAATTTCAGTATCAGCAACAGCTTTTGCAATTTCGCTTTCGGAAACCAATGTATTGTCAAATTCAACAACAGCTGTTCCTGTTGCGCTGCTTACGGTGATGTTTTGAATTCCGTTCAATCCCTGAATTGCTTTAGCCACTGATTTCTCGCAGTGACTGCAACTCATGCCGCTTATTTGTAAGGTGATTTTGCCTGTGCTCATATCCAGTAATTTTATTGTGAAGTTCGGATTTATTCATGAATTACGGCGTGTGGAACGGCTATCTTTGCGCCATGAAATCGGGATCGGTTGTATTAAAATGGACCATATTTATTGCGTTGGCATTAACGTGGGGCAGTTCGTTCATTTTAATGAAGCGCGGTCTCGAGGTGTATTCTTCAGAACAAGTAGCTGCACTCCGCATATTCATTGCATTTCTCTTTTTGGCACCGTTAGGATGGAAGTACATTAACAAGCAGCTGTTACGTTCCTGGCAAGGCGCTGTGGGCATGGGCGTGTTTGGTAATTTGATTCCTGCATTTCTTTTTACCAAAGCAGAAACCGTGATCACCAGTGCGTTGACCGGCATGTTGAATTCGTTGACGCCTTTATTCACGCTGTTTGTGGGATTGTTTATTTTCAGAACGCGTGTTAATTGGTGGCAGGTGTTCGGTGTAGTGCTCGGTATTATTGGAACAATTGCCTTGTTGCAAATAGGAGATAAAGACGAAAGAAATACTGATGTTGTTTTAGGGACGATATTAGTTATTGCCGCAACGTTGTGTTATGGTATCAGCGTAAATATTATCAAAATTAAACTCGACGGTGTAAATGCAGTGGCAGCAACTGTTTTAGCAATGTATATCATAGGACCTGTTGCAGGTATTTATTTGTTTACTACCGATTTTATTGCTCGCCTGTCATTGCCGGGTGCTTACGAAAGTCTTGGTTTCATTGCGATTCTTGCTATTTTCGGAACTGCGTTAAGTGTAATCGTATTCAATGTTCTCATTCGTGAGTCAGGCGCATTGTTCGCATCGTCAGTTACGTATTTGATTCCGATTGTTGCGATGGGTTGGGGATTATTGGATCATGAAATCGTAACGTGGATGCATGCTGTTTGTATTGCCGTAATTCTTGGCGGCGTGTGGCTGGTGAATAAGAAGTGATGCAACATTAAATCAAATTAGTTGTTTAGTTCCGGATGAAAATTGCAATTATAGGTTCGGGTATAGCAGGTTTGTCGGCAGCGGCACGACTGGCACACGCGGGTCATGCAGTTACGGTATTTGAGCAAGCGTCCGGTCCGGGAGGTAAGTTATCCGAATTCAGGTTGGGTGATTTTCGATTCGATCGCGGTCCGTCCTTGTTTACGATGCCGCAGTATGTAGAAGATTTATTTCTTGCATGTAACGAAAATCCCGGGGAGCATTTTCACTATAAAAAGTTGGAAGTCAATTGTGCGTATTTTTATGAAGACGGCACGCAATTCAAAGCATATCACGATCGTGAGCAATTTGCGAGTTCATTGCGCGAAGCAAAAATTAATCCTGCTCCTGTGATGCATAATCTCGATCGCTCGAAACGATTGTATGAGTTGGTGGGTTCGTTGTTTATGGAACAATCGCTGGAGTTGAAGAATTTTGTCAACCTTCCTACGCTGAAAGCCTTGCTGCAATTGCCGTTTTATAAACTCAATACCAGCATGCACGATGCAAATGCCGAGATGTTGGACGACAAACGTGTCGTGCAATACTTCGATCGTTACGCAACTTACAACGGAAGCGATCCTTATCAAGCTCCTGCTATGTTGCAAATGATTCCTCATATAGAACATGGAATAGGAGCATTCTTCCCAACAAACGGAATGTTTGCCATTACAAATGCAATCTATTTGTTAGCAAAACGAAACGGTGTGCAATTTGAATTTAATGCGACCGTTGAGAAAATTGAAACCCGCAACAAGCGTGCAACAGGCGTGGTCGTAAATGGAGCATCGCAATCGTTTGATGTCGTGATTTCCAATATGGATATGACTCCAACCTATCGTCATTTGTTGAAACACGAACAGGCTCCTGAGAAGTTGTTGAGTCAGGAGAAGTCTTCTTCAGCGCTGATATTTTATTGGGGAATTCGCCGGGAGTTTAGCCGCTTGGAGTTGCACAATATTTTTTTCGCAGCAGATTACCGGGCGGAGTTCAACGATATTTTCAAAAACAATTGCATCCATCCTGATCCTACCGTATACATCAATATTACATCGAAAGAAAAGAAGGACGATGCTCCGGAAGGTTGCGAGAATTGGTTTGTCATGATCAATGTGCCCAATCATCGCGGACAAAACTGGGAAGAATGGACGCGCATTGCGCGGGAGGCTGTTTTGAAAAAATTAAGTCGTTTATTACAAACAGATATTGCTCCTTTAATTGTGGAAGAATCCGTGTGGACTCCGGAAGGCATTGAAAATTTGACTTCTTCTTATCGCGGTTCGTTGTATGGTAACGCGTCCAATTCGAAAATGGCAGCGTTTTTACGTCATCGTAATTATAGCACGGACCTCCAAGGACTTTATTTCTGCGGCGGTAGCGTGCATCCGGGAGGCGGAATTCCATTGTGTTTGTTATCGGGAAAGATAACTGCGGAATTGGTGTTGGAGCGCGAAAAAAAATAAACTCTTATTGTACTAATTGTTCGGGAATCAAAGAATACTGTTTGCTTCTTCCATCCATGCTGATGCGTGTTTCAATAGTGCCGAACAACACAACAGGAAGTGAGGTAGTTTGCGCATTTGCATTCGCTTTCCAATACGCTTCGATTTCGCCGTAGGACGCAATTTTTAAAATAGGTAATGTCATGCCGGTGTATTTTTCAATCAGAACAGGACGTTCCGCAGTTCGCAAATCGATTGCACCACGAATAAGTACAGTTGAATTATTCGGATCGTTATCGCGTTTTCTGCGCAGGAAAAGTTGAAGTGAATCGTTGCTGTGTCCGGCTGAATCACACACAATCAGCAAATCATTATCCAGTAACTTAAATCTCGAAACTTCAACGGTATCAGCTTGTTTAAGAAAAACAAATCCAATGGAATCCTGACTTGTACGAAGCCAATATCCGGATAAAGACGCCGGTGTTGAGGTGGCATGAATGCGCATGTATTCCTCGTTAAGCAGGAATTTTCCGGAGTCGCCGACATGTGGATTGTACAACATTAGATTTTTGCGAACGCCGTCACAATCGGCGCAAGGAAAGATGCCCGTAAACGTAGCGATACTGTCTTTTTCTACTTCCTGCTGCGCTGTAGGCTCCTTTTTAGGCGCACGCCCGCATGATGCCAGGACGGCAATAAAAACGGCAATTGCGGGAATTAATGTTTTCATGGGTGATGCAAATTAGTAAATCAACAAATACCACGATTAACTGTTCATAAACATAACTTTGCACCGATGATCCAATTACCCATAGCCGGAAAATATGTTACCTGGGCCAAAGCCGCGGTAGTGATATTTACAACGGTAGGCTTGGTAGGAATGATCGTAGCGCCCGGCTTGTTTGCTCCGCTGAGTCCGTTTAACCTCCTGCTAAATGCCGTGCTGTTGGGACTTTTTGTGCAGGAATGGAGCCCGCATATGATCCGTTTTACCATTATGACAGTGGCGGTGGGAATTGCGATAGAGATACTGGGAGTTAGAACCGGCGTCATTTTCGGAGAATACCATTACGGGGACGCTTTGGGCTTCAAAATGGGGGAAGTGCCTGCCGTAATAGGTGTGAATTGGTGGATTTTAACCATTTGTGCCATGGATATTGCGGCCCGTTTCACTTCAAGTTTTGGAGCCCGGGTGGCGTTGGGAGCTTTGTTAATGACCGGGTTGGACGTGCTCATTGAACCCATAGCTCCAAAGCTCGATTTTTGGTATTGGGTGGAAGATGCTGCTACTTTGCGGAATTACGTGGGTTGGTTATTGGTGAGTTCATTCCTGCATATGGTGGGTCGCGTATTGCAATTGAACAGTAAGAATGCACTTGCGCCCTGGGTAATGATCTCGCAAGCGTTATTCTTTATTGGACTCAATATTTGGTTTTGGTTTCACGTTTAGGCGATAAAAATTACGATTCGTTAAACAAAACGTTCAAAACCTTGTTCATTTTAACAGAACTTTGAATCATGAACATTGTAGTTAATACGCTGATTGTAATTGCCACGTTTTTCTTCATGGAATTCATGGCGTGGTTTACGCATAAATACGTCATGCACGGATTTTTATGGTATCTGCATCGCGATCACCATCAGGGTAAGGAAGGTTTTTTTGAAAAGAACGATTCTTTCTTTTTGATTTTTGCTGTACCCAGTGCGTATTGTTACATGACCGGCCTGATGTACGATGATTTTCGATTATACATCGGTATCGGAATATCATTGTATGGCTTGTGCTATTTTTTGGTTCACGATATTATCATTCATCAGCGTTTTAAAATCTGGAGAAACTGGAACAACCGTTACGTATTAGGTATTCGTCGCGCGCACAAGATTCACCACAAATATTTAGGTAAAGAAGACGGTGAAAATTTCGGAATGCTCATCGTGCCCATGCGTTATTTCAAACTCAATTATAAAGAGCGCAACTAATGGATCCTCACTACACGTATGCCGCATTGCACGTGGGTGCCTTTACGTTTCCTTTTCTGTTAAGTTTTGATAAACGTGTAGCATTTTATCGTAAATGGAAATTTCTTTTTCCTGCGATAGCTATTGTTGCTGCAGTGTTCATCGTGTGGGATATTTATTTTACGAAATGGAACGTCTGGAGTTTTAATCCCGATTACATCACCGGAATTTATATTAAGAATTTGCCTTGGGAGGAAGTGCTGTTTTTCTTCACTATCCCATACTGCTGTCTTTTTATTTACGAATGTGTTATTGCCTATTTTCCCCGCATCGATTTTCCGAAACAAGCGCGTTACATAACAATTGCACTTGCCATAACTACGTTGATCGTCGGTTTGCTCAATACCGATAAGTATTACACATCATGGTCGGCACTCGGTTCCTTTGTGTTACTGGTTTTGATGGCAGTGAAAAGCTATGCGTGGCTGAGTAAATTTTGGGTAAGTTATGTGATCGTAGCCATTCCGTTTTTTATTTGCAATGGCATTTTAACCGCAAAGCCGGTTGTGTTGTACAATAATGATGAAAACCTTGCGATTCGTATGTACACGATTCCCGTTGAAGACTTGATGTACAACTTTATCATGCTTGCAGGCGTTACCATCCTGTATGAGCAATTCCGCAAACCACGCGCATAATTACCAACATCATTTCGGGGCAAATAATAAGGCAATATATTTGGGGAATGTCTGATGCCATTGCCGCTATATCCTTGTCAGAACTGTGTTCGCTGATTGACGATACGTTGAAAGTTTCGTTTCATAATCGTGCTTGGTGGGTGTTGGCGGAAATTAAAGAACGAACGGAGCGGGGAGAAGCGATTTATTTGGAGTTGGTTCAGAAAGGCGAGCGGCATGATGTTGTTGCGCGTTTGAGTGCATCGGTGTGGAGAAAGGAAGCCATTTTTGCATTTCGAAATTTTGAAGATCTTACCGGAAAGCGCCCTGATAAAGGCATGCAGGTGTTGCTGAAAGTTGGTGTGCAGTTTCATCCTGTTTACGGAGTTTCTGTGCAGGTATTCGATATAGACTCAACGCATATGCTGGGTCAGTTGGAACTCATGCGTCGTGAAACGATAAAGCAACTTGCCGCACGACCATACATTCGTTTAGTGGACGAAGAATTACGTACGCCGAATAAGGCTTTGGTTCTTGCACCGGTCATTCAACGTATTGCCATCATAACTTCACCTGCTGCAGCGGGATATGAAGATTTTAAACACACGTTAGCATCCAATCCTTACGGTTATCGTTTTCAAACTCATTCGTACTACGCCATGGTGCAAGGCGAACAGGCGGCGGTGCAAATGAAAGATCAGCTGGTCAAGATATTCGAGGAAGTGCAAGCGGGACAATCGTTTGATGCGGTGGTGATTGTTCGGGGTGGCGGTGCACAAAGCGATCTGTTGCCTTTTGATCAATTTGTGTTAGCGCATGCGGTTGCAAAATTTCCTATTCCGGTCATCACAGGCATCGGTCATTTGAAAAACGAAAGTGTTGTAGATATGGTGGCACACAGCCCGCTTAAAACACCTACACAAGTGGCGGAATTCATCATCGATCATAACCGCGATTATGAAGAGACGATGGAAGGATTGGCATTTCGAGTTTTTCAGTCGGCGAAGGAACGGTTGCATGCAGAGGAAATCCGCGTTCAACATCACGGCATTACCGTAACACAAGGGACGGTACAGCTGTTGCATGTTGCTTCCAATCGTTTAAGTCGTTTGCGTGAGCGCATCAATTGGTCTGCGCAACGATTGGCTGCTGAAGCCAATCGAAAGTTGGACGATCAACTGAAATTGATCAAGGATAACGTGAGCAGAAGGTTGGAACGTCAGCAACATCAATTGCAAGTGATGGAAGCGCAGATGAAGCACGCGTCGCCGGAAAAAATACTATCGCGTGGATTTGTGTGGTTGAGTGCAGGGGACAACATTATTACTTCCGTTGATCAATTGAAACCGCAAACCAGAATTACGGCACATTTAAAAGATGGAACGGCGCAAATGAATGTAGAACAGATTAATAAATCGCAACAACATGAGTGAAGAGTTGAATTATCAAAAGGCAATGGATGAATTGCAAGAAATTTCACGCGCTATTGAGAACGAAACCATTCCGTTGGATGATTTGGCGAAGAAAGTGAAAAGAGCTTCAGAACTAATTACGTTTTGTCGCCAAAAGCTGCGGAATACCGAAGATGAGGTAAATAAGATTATTGATGGAATGGACTTGCCGGAAGGTGAATAAAAAAAGCGACCCATTTCAGAGTCGCTTTTATACACGGTTTATTTATTCTTATTGTCGCACAAATTTCGAAGTGCATAGAATTGTTCCTTCTGCGCTCATAACCTGACAGAAGTACACACCTGCAGTTAATTGTTCCATTGGCAATTGTACAATATTGCTGTTAACTCCACCAATGACAGCTACTTCACGACCATTCATGTCATAAATGCGCACGCTTGCATTTTCAATTTGACCCGGAGCTGTAATTTGCAATTGCGCCTGCTCTCCCGCAGGATTAGGCATTACTAATACCGACCAATTTGCAGCTGTTGTAATAATGGTAGATTCGCCGGTTGGCCCAACGCAATATTCTAGAATCCCGTTCCACACACGTGGAGTGAATAATCCTGTGAATGGGTAGCTCATTCCTTTACCTTCCTTAATGGAAATATGAGCGTTGGAACTGAAAACAGCCCCTTCTGTAGTTCCATCTGTATAATTGATATCTGCTCCTGTTCCTGTTCCTGTGGTATAAAACGCGAACGTGCTTCCTGCCGGCGCAAAGATGTCCATGTCAATAGGAATTAACGTCGGTTGATCGGACCCCGCTGAAGTAATGTAGGTGCTGTCGAGTAAAGTCCAGCCTGTTGATGATGTCTCAAAACCAACGTAGCTGCCACTTCGGTAATAAATATGCCACCAGCCTGTTCCGTTGATGTTGCAATACATGCGGCGCAACGTAACATCGCTTGATCCTACAGTGACATCAAACATATTACCATCATTACCATTGTTGCTGGTAAACGTAGTAGTATCGCTCAGGCAGCTGGGCACTGAAGAAAGATCACAGTAGCTGATGTTAACATTAGGTACGCGCGGCGTGAATGTACCTCCGAAAGGATAATCAATTCCTGTTCCTTCGCGGATCTGGATGTATGCATCTTGACTATAAACATTACCAACCCCATTGCCGTTTGTGTAATCCACTGCTATGGGACCATTATCTCCGGTTACATAGAATGCAATACTGTTGCCGGATGTCACTACCTGATTGATGTAAATCGGTAAGTGAATAAATCCTGTTGGAGAGAACGTTACATGGGCAGAATCAAGGAAGGTCCATGCTGCCGAAGTTGTTTCATTCCCAACATGCGTTCCCGGTTTGTAGTAAATCATCATGTTTCCTGTTCCTGATCCATCCAGTGCCACATCGATATACGTGATGCGCACATTTTGAACAGCAGTTACGTCGAACATAATTCCGTCATTGCCATTGCCTGCCGCCAGTGTTGTGCCTGTTGTGTCGCAACTTAATGACGTGAGTTGAACAGTGTTTGCAGATGCTGATTGATTGCTAAGATGCGGGCGACCATCATCTGTTTGCTGTGCATTAACAGCTAATGCTCCGAAAAGCATTGCAAGAAAGGTGTACGTTTTTTTCATGGTTTGTAAGTTAGGCGGCAAAAATAGCATTCTTGCACCTCATGCCTGAAATTACGCTACATGATTTTCATCACAATTAATGCAGGTTTCGTGTAACGTTTTGAAAATGAGACATCAATATTCAAATATTTTATTTTAAAAATGATAATTAAATTATTGATGCGGACCAAATTCATACCAGGTTCTAGGGATGTTGCAAGAAGTTCCATTGCATTCTGAAGAAATGATCCGAAACACAAATCCGGTTTCAATAGCCCATGATCCTGAATGTTGTTCTGCTTGTACCAACCACTTCAGCATCTTAGTGGAAACGCCTGTTCGCAGTACTATTCCGTTGCCCGTAATGCTGCTGTGGTAACCGACTCCGAGTACAAGTTTATGCGCAAACCGGAAAGGCACGATAATATTTCCTTGAAGTTGATTCGATTGATATGTCAACAATAATTCCGGTAAAACATCCCATCGTGCGCTAAGATCTTTCCTCGTGCCGGTCATGAAACGATAATTTGCGTTAGCGTTAGCGGTGTTTATTGCGTCACCCATGCTAAGTCCGAAATACGTTCCGTTCAAGTTTGTCGCAAATAATCCGAAATCCGATGCAAGTGAATTTTTCGTAACTGCAGGTGTTGCGGATTCATTGCCATCTAAACGCAAATGACTGTAACGAACGCGAATTCCCGCACTGCTCATCCAATTCCCGACTTTGAATTTTCCCGCGTAACGTATGCCCGCACCCGTAAATTGGTGTTGTTCCGATTTACTTCCGGAGTACGAAATATCCCACGCTCCTCGAATGAAGTCGTTGTTGTCATTTCCAAGGCCAACTTGCCACGAATTCCCGAATGGCTCGTTGTAGCGATGTGCCAAAGCGAGGAATGGTGAACCGGGACAATACGGGCACAACGCCGCGGGATTTTGGAAGGAACGTTGATTGAGCGTCATTGCGAAGTTGGGTTCGAGTTGACTAAAGGCTGCAAATGTGTGCAGCGCGAAGCAGGCGGCAAGTATCGTTCTCATGGTGTTGATTTTTGAGATATAACACCAATTGAAAAAAAGGATACATCCAACTCAATGCGCTTACTTACCTTTGTACACACATGAGAGGAATTGCGCTCTTCGTTTTAATCCTGCTGTTCGGCTGTTCCGAACCGGATCCTGCCGTACCTACCATCGAACGTCCTGCCGATTTAATTGAAGAATCCAAAATGGTTATGGTGCTGGCTGACGTGCACCTGTTGGAAGCTGCGATCAGTGCGACAACGCCGCCTCCACGTTCACGCGGTCCGATGCTTGCTCCGGGTCAAGATGCTGTTCATAATAATCCGGTTGATGGTTATGAAAACCGCAAGCCGCTTCCGTACTACGATATTTTTGCGAAGCACAAAGTGAGTCGGGAACAATACGAGCGAAGTATGCAATACTATTCGGCAGATCCTGCAGCGTTTGCATTACTTTACGATAAGGTAATTGCAGAATTGACGAAACGACACGAGGAGCTGAAGAACAAGTCGGCTGCGAAGACCGAAAAATCAAATTAGTAAAAACGAAAACGGACAGCCCCTACAGCTGTCCGTTTTTTTATAGAACGGGATGTGATTACTGCCCGAAGTGAATCTGCATGGAGTACAACGTGTCGTTGATGACCGGCGCATTTTCAACGTAGTACTGATCCAGTTTTTGTGTGATCAGTTCCTTTTGTTTGTCGTTGGACGCATCAATGCTGATGATGTTTACTCGTCCTTGATCATTGATGGAGAAAGTCACAACCGCAATTCCTGCGCCTACTTCTTTACGTTCTTTTGCGCTGAACGTTAAGCAGGTGTTGATTTTTTTCATCAATTCTTTGTTGCCGTCGCGATCGGAAGAAGCTGTAGAAGCTGTTGCGATGCCTAATAAGAGTGCCAGTGTTAATGCTAATGTTTTCATAGTTTTGGGATGTTGTTGTTGCATTTTGATCATAAGACGGCTCGGTCAAATCAAATGTTACAAAAAAAAAAAAAAAAACTATTAGAAAAATCTGAAAGCCTTTATTGGCGGTAGTATGCAGCCGCTTCGGTTATGTAGTCGGAAGCAGGACGATACTTAAAATTTGTTAAGGTTCGCGTAATCGAACTTCCGTCGCAGCGATTTATTTCGTGTGCGGCCCGGGCTGTTTCTTTTGTCATACGCGGGATGCGT
>CALJIF010000071.1 GCA_937974275.1 uncultured Flavobacteriales bacterium | reverse complement strand
TTTCATTTATAATAATAAAACAGAGCCAACGCCTGAACCAAAAAAGGACGAACCGAAAGAATTTAAAATCGGTAATAACCCGAATCAACCGGAGGAAAAACAGGAAGAAAAACCAACGGTCGCGCCTAAAAAAGAAACGCCAACCAACAAACCCTCACCGACCGGGGTTACGGGTAAAACCGGGACTACAGGCGCGACTGGCGCTACCTCCCCAAAACCTACAAGCAGTTCAACAGGCGCAACCAATACCGGAGGAACATCGGGAGCAACGGGGCCTACCGGCACAACTACGCCGCAACCCGACCCGACAACTCCAACTGAACAACCTGCTCCCGGACCAACAGGGCCAACCACAACGCCTCCGCCTCCCGGAGGAAAAGATGGTAATAATTGAATTAACTATCCCCTATGCTTTTAAATAAAATCACCTCTCAATACGAAATCGTTGGCCAGCTTTCCACGGGTGGCACGGCTATCGTGTATCAGGGAGTTGATTTGCACACGGGATTTCCTGTTGCGGTAAAAGAGCTGCGCACAGGATTTCGGAATAATGAATTTGTGCGTAGGAAATTTAAAGAAGAAGCTAATCGATATTTATACTTAAATCATCCGAACATTGTTCGCCTCGTTGATTTTATTGACGGCGGTGAAGCCGTTTATTTGGTGATGGAGTTTGTGGACGGTATAAATCTGGAAGATTATATTAATAAAGTTTCGGGACCCTTGCCGGAATCTGTTGCTGCTGCGATGATGTGTGAGGTGTTGGATGCAATTGCGTATGCTCATTCACAGGATGTCATTCACCTCGACTTGAAACCGTTGAACATAATGATTACGAACGCCGGAGAAATCAAAGTACTTGACTTCGGTATTGCGCATACGTTGCAGGAAGGAAATCCCGAAAAAATTATGGGAAGTCCTGTTTACATGAGCCCGGAACAGATTTCGGGGAAAGCAGTAAGTACTTTATCGGATATCTATTCGCTGGGCGTGACTTTATTTCAGTTGCTCACCACACAAACACCATTTCCGAACTCAACAGGGCGTGATGATGTGTTCAAAGCAGTAATGCAAGAACAAATTGCCGATGTGCGTAATATCCGCAAAGATTTGTCGCCTACGATTGCTGCTATTGTGCGCAAAGCAACGATGAAACAACCGGAACATCGTTTTCAAACGTGCACAGATTTTAAAAATGCGTTAAGTCCATTAATATGAAATTAGTTAAAGTAGGACGCGCCCGTGAAAATGACATCGTGTTGCAAGACACGTCGGTTTCACGTTATCATCTGGAATTATTCCGTGATGATGAAGGGCACGTTTTTTTAACTGATTTGGAATCGGGTAACGGCACATTTGTAAATGGGCGAAAAATCAACGGCTCTGTGATGTTGGAGGATAACGACATCGTTAAAGCCGGCAACTCTGTTTTGCCCTGGAAAAATTATTTCAAAACATCTACCTCGCAACCTGATATTGTTATTCCTCCGACAGCATCGGCACAGGTGTCAACCGAAAAAGATGGAGTACCGGCTGCATTAATGATATCCGGAATAGTTGCCGCAATAAGTGTACTGTTGCCGTACTACTCAACATCAGGCAAAGCATATGATTCGCTGATTTCATTAATTATTAATTTGTTGGGGGACGAGCCTGTAGCGGCGCTTTCGGGATACTCGGGTTTAATTGCAGCGTCAGGAATCATCTTATGCCTGGCCATCGGCTTAACAATTTTTGGTGCAACTCCTTGGGGCCGTAAATTGCCGATGCGTCACTTTTTGCCCTGGGCGGGTTTATGTATGCAAGGACTATTAACCGTGTTGATTTTAACTGCATCTACCGAAGAAGTTGATACTGCGACTCCATTGTTAGGTGCGGGATATGGTTTGATTATTTTATCGCTGCTTGTTGCAGGAGCTATTTTGAATCGTGTATTTCCGGTTGAACAGGAATTTTATTTGCAAATCGAATTTATAGTTATGGCATTATTAACGTTTCTGTTTTTCAGCAACCTGCCCATGTGGTTTACCATTGAGCACTGGAGCGGACATCCCGGAATTATTCATCTGAGTGGTTTCACATTAATGACATCCCTGATAGGTGGCGGGAACGAATATGGAGGACTTATCTTTCGCCTGATTTGGTTACTGCTTTACGGTGCTTTGTTTTTCACATTGGTGCGCTATTATTTCCCCGGTTCGGCGCGAGGGAAAGATCTACGACCGGCATTTGCGCTTTGGGGCGGTATTTCAGCATTAACTGTAGTATTCGCAGGCCACGAAACATTAGGTTTTGCCGGCGTTTTTAATATTACATCCGAAGAAAGTAACTCCGGCCCAGGATGCTGGGTGTTTATCATTGGAGTAATAACCTTATTTTTAAGTTCTCAATTAACCGGAAAAACAACCCTTAATCAAACTCCAACAAGATGAAAATGATTCGAATCGGCAGGGATGCCGAAAATGACGTTGTTCTCAATGATGCTACGGTAAGTCGTAAGCATGCGGAGATCTTCCTGGACGATGATGGAAATATCTTCCTCACCGACCTCAACTCCACATCGGGCACGTATGTGAATGGTAAAAAAATTACCGAAAGCGTATTCTTAGTTGCCGGCGATGTAGTAAAGCTTGGTGAAGCCCAATTAGATTGGGAGAAACACGCGTCAGGTTTGAAACAAGCTAACCTCGATAAAACGCGTGCCTTTACGCCGCCGAAGTCTGCACCGAAAAAAGCACCTGCTGCTCAGGGCAACTTTATGCGTAGTGCCATCATGTCGATGGGTGCGGTGATCGCTTTATTCCTGGTGATGTATTTCGTCAATGAAAGCGGAGCCGGTGATGATAGCGATTTGAAAAAGTCGGAAGTGCTGAAGAAAAAAGATTTGCCGAAAACAGATGTAATGCGCGATGAAAAGGGGCACAAAGCAGAAGCACCTGCACCTCCTGCTAAAGGCGAAAAACGCAAGAAAGAAATTGAACAACAACCTACTGAACCTAATCAGGAACCGGAAGTTGTTGTGGTTGAAGAGCCGGCAGGTTCAGAGATCGTATATGACTTCTCCTGTTTGAAAGACGAGAATGATATGGGCACCGGCAGTATTCTGGACATCATTCGTGGTTTCGAAAAAGAAACTATCGAAGGTTCAGGAATTGAAGTGACTTTGGAAGAAGAATTGGAAGTTGGTCAGTCCATTAAAGATGAAATGTTTAAAACAGCAACCATTGTAGAAAGCGGTTCTGTTGTTGCACGTGTGCAGCGCATCTTTAACAAGCTGGTGCAAAACATTCCGAATCCTTATGGAATGACTTACGAAATCCACGTAGTTGATGACAATGTATTGAATGCATTCACGGCAGGCGGACAAGTTTTCATCTACACCGGCATTATCGACTTCTGCAAAAATGATGATGAGATTGCTGCGATCTTAGGACATGAAATTGGTCACAACCAGTTAGGCCACATTCGTCAACATATTCAGAAGAACAAATGGTTCGAACAGACATTTGGCAATAACGAAATTGGAATGGGCGCACAAATGCTGGAGTCCATCGTAACAACTTCATTTAATCAGGAAAATGAATCACACTGCGACTTGTGGGGTTCTGACCTGTGCATGAAGTGTGGATGGGACCCATGTGTAGGAATCGGTTTGTGGGAGCGTATGCACGAAGCTGACGGAAATCCGGAATACGATCCCCTGGATAACATTTTCCGTTCTCACCCATACTCCAACAAGCGCGCGGTTTGTATCCGCAACCATATGTTATCGAATTATAAATATAACTGCCCCTAATAATGAACAATAGAACTAAACTTATCGTATTGAACGTTGGCCTTATCGCTGTAATCGTAGGCGCATTATTTGCCATGTTCAAATATCCCAACTTCGAGAAAGCTATTAATCTTGAAGTGGTTGATCGCACAGATCGCGGGTTTATTGCCCGCACGAGCATCATCGTTCGTAATGACAATTTCTTTTCTATCAAAGGAAAAGATCTAGTTGTCAAATTGTACTACAAAGATTCTCTGATCGGTGAAACCAAAGGCGTTGATGATGTTTCATTAAAAAGAAAATCATCAGATACTATCGGCCTTAACATTGAGTTTCATCTTGCTGCAATGCGCAATGATTTGCCAACGCTGATGAAAACTAAAGATTCCATTGCATTCGACATTCAGGTGGAAGGTAAATTCAGCATGTTCGGATCAAATAAATCGGAGAAGACACGTATTTATTTCCGTCCGAAAGATTTTGTTCCGATGTTGATTGAAGATGGTCTTGGAAACAATTCGGTGACTTTGAATGAAGTGAAATTGAAAAAGGCAGAAGCAACAACCAGCACTTTCGATTTTAAAGTTCACTTGAAAAATACACTGCCTTTAGATGTTCAGATTAAGAACGTTTGGATTGATGTGTTCGCTGATAAAGATTACAAGAAGCGTGTAGGTGAATGGTTAGGGAAACAGCCTAACAAATTGAAGCCGGGCGAAGAAGGTGATGTTGCGGGCGATCTTGCGGTAAATAATTTATATACTGCAGTAAGCGGAGCCACTTCCGTGATCAGCGGAGATTTTGAATACTTCGTAGACGGGCAAGCTGATGTACTTGTGGACGATTATCAAATTACCGTTCCAATTTCTACCAGCTTTAAGTACAAACCATCAACCAACGAAATCACGATTACCAGCGGTAAATAAAAATGAGCGAAATCAAACTGTTATTCGTCGCCGGAAATCAGTTACTGCGTAAAGTAAAACTGATTAAAGGATCGCATCTTGTACTGACCATCGGTAAAGCAGAAGGTCAGGTAGATATTTTAATTCCGGACAACACGGTCTCCCGTCAGCATGCACAAATTATTTGTGACACGCAGGGACAATTATTGTTACAGGACATCGGAAGTTCCAACGGTACGTTTGTAAACGGCAATCGTTTAAATGTTGGTGTTCCGGTAAAAATAAACCCGGGTGATGAAATCTGGTTTTCCGGCAACAAGTCATTGCGCTTATTGGTTAACGGCGACGAATCACAGTATAATGCTGCAGGTGCTGCGGTGGATGATAAATCTACCGGCGAACACACGAACATCATGGACAAGTTCGCCAACAAAAATGTTGTCGTAATTGGACGTAATGCAGAGTGTGATATTGTTTTCAATCATGCGTCGGTTAGTCGTCGTCATGCAGCAATAGAAAAACTAAGTGACGGCAGTTTTCAGGTTAAAGATCTGAATTCACTGAACGGCACTTATGTTAACGGGAAGCGCATTACGGGCGCCACTAAAGTCACGGAGCGAGATGTGATTTTGGTAGGTCGCTTCAAAATGAAATTAAAAGGAGAAGCGAAAGACATTTCGAAAGATGTCGCGATACGTGCAGAGCGTATTGAAAAAGCTTATCCGAACGGATATAAAGGATTGAAAGAAATGTCCTTTACTATTCCGTCGCGTTCATTAATGGGAATTATGGGTCCTTCGGGATGCGGTAAATCCACATTGATGAAAGCGTTGAACGGCGATGCTCCTATCACGAGTGGTGCTGTTTATTTATTCGATCTGGAATTAATTCAGAATTATGAATTCTTAAAAACACAAATCGGATATGTTCCGCAGGATGATATTGTACACCGTGAATTGACGGTGGAACAATCGTTATACTATGCAGCGCGATTGCGATTACAAAATGCGAACCCGGAATTAATTGCAGAAAAAATTGATCAGGTTTTGCAGGATCTGAACATTGCACACATTCGCAAAAATCTGGTAGGAAAAATTTCCGGAGGCCAGCGCAAACGTGTTTCAATTGCTGTTGAGTTGCTTACTGATCCATTGGTGATCTTTTTGGACGAACCTACTTCTCCACTTGATCCGCAAACGATTGAAGAATTTTTAGGCATTCTGCGCGGATTAGCACAACGCGGCACCACCGTTGTTATGGTTACGCACAAGCCGGAAGACTTGAACTACATGGATTCCGTGATGTTCCTTGCAGAAGGCGGACACCTGGTGTACTATGGCAGTACCGACGGTTACAAGAATTACTTCAACGTTAAAAATTCCGTTGATGTTTATGCTAACATCGCGGGAGATCGTTCGAAGCCGTGGATTGAAAAATACGAGCGCGAGCATCCGCATCCTGACGTTGTTCCGGAACCGCCTGCAGAAAAACCTGCGCGTACCAAAGTTTCTTGGTTCGATCAGTTGCGTTGGTTAACCGCGCGTTATTTCAAAATCAAGACAAACGATCGTGTTAATACTATTATCATGATTGCGCAAGCGCCGATTATTGCCGGCCTGATTTGTTTGATCTTCAAAGACGTCGTGCAATCGGTTCCGTTCTTGATGGCTATCTGCGCTATTTGGTTTGGAGCGAATAATGCAGCGCGTGAAATCGTAAGTGAACTTCCGATATACAAACGTGAACGCATGTTCAACATGTTAATTCCGACATACATGATGTCGAAATTATTCGTGTTAGGATTCTTCAGCGCAGTGCAATCGTTGTTGTTTGTGGGTATCGTTTACCTTAACTATTCCGGCGATAATCCGGAATGGAACGATCCGATCGGTTCATTCAACTGGATGCTGGTATTAGCGTTGAGCTCAACATTAATGGGCTTGTTGTTATCTGCAGTTGTAGATACTGCGGAGAAAGTGATGACGCTGGTTCCTTTAGCATTGATTCCGCAAATTATGCTTGCAGGACTTGTTGCGAAGATTAAAAATCCGGTAGTTGAATTTATCAGTTACGGGACATTATCGCGTTGGGGAACTGAAGGCTTCAGCATTTTGCAAGACACCGTAGTTGCGGAAGTCATGAAAATTGACACTTCCCAAATTAAGATGGACAGTGCCAATCCGGGCAAGTTAATTATTCCTGAACCGGTGACAGATACGGTTAACGTCAGTTCAGTTGAAATTCTGCACAAGCAATTTTATAAGGATTACACCGACCGTTTTGAAAGTGCGGGAGAAATGTCATTAGACTATTATGCAGTTGGGATCATTTCATTGATTTTCATTGTAGGAATTTATATGGCATTGAAAAAGAAAGATTCTATCCCGGGAATGGGCGGCAAATAAGACTAATACAGTATTCATTCAATATCAGTAAGACATGAGTTTAATCGGTAAGCAGATTTTACATTACGAAATCAAAAAGATGATTGGTGAAGGTGGCATGGGTAATGTGTACCTAGCTGAGCACGTGAAGTTGGGCCGTATGGTGGCCATCAAATCATTGCACGAACGATTGGCGAACAACCAAAGTATTCGTGAGCGTTTTAAAAAAGAAGCTTCTACGATGGCTCATTTGCAACATCCTTCAATTGTTGCATTGTACGATTACCTGGAGGAAGCAGACGGATTGTACCTCGTTATGGAATATGTGGACGGAACTGCGCTGGATGATTATATCCGTAAAGTAACCGGTCCTGTTCCGGAAGAACGTGCACTTAAATTAATGAAGCAAATCTTAACCGGATTTGCATATGCGCATGATCAGGGAATTGTACACCGCGATATTAAGCCATCCAACATTTTATTAACCAAAGACGAACGTTGTAAGATTCTTGATTTCGGTATTGCGAAACTTTTGTCGGAGGTTGATAAGAAGTTGACGAAAACAGGAACACAGGTAGGGACAATTTATTACATGTGTCCTGAACAAGTTCGAGGTGAAAATGTAGATCAGCGCTCCGATATCTATTCGCTCGGTGTTACGTTTTTTCAGTTGTTAACCGGAACGAATCCGTACAAAGATTTAACAACGGAGTATGAGATCTATAACAAGATCGTTAATGAACCGTTACCGAATGCAAGCACGGTTTATCCCGCTGTAAGTTCAGCGATGGAGCAAGTTTTGGCAAAGGCTACCGCTAAAAATCCTGCTGATCGTTTCCAAAGTTGCCGCGAGTTTTTGGCTGCTATTGAAAACATTGAACGCACACCGGCTGCTCCTGCTCCGTTTGAAAAAACTGTTGTAGTAGAACAGCAACCTGATTTTGAAAAGACGGTTGCATTTGATCGCACGAATCCTCAGGTTACACCAACACCAAAGCCCACTTACCAAAGTGATGCGGCACTTGCTGACGCGCCACCAAGTGCAAAGAAGAGTAACAGTAAAATGATTGGTATTATCGGTGGTGTGCTCGCTGTTGTTGCTATAATAGTAATCGTGGTTATGAATTCCGGCGGAAGCAAGGAAGATCCTGCTGTAGCAGAGAAGCGCAAGAAGGATAGCCTTGAAACCGTTCGCAAGAACGACAGTATTGCTGAAGCAAAAACTAAAGACAGTACAGACAAAGCCGTTGCGCAGTCTCTATTGGATAAAGGAAATGCGGAAGCCTTGAAAAAGCGTGCCGATAGCTTGATTCAGGTTGGGGACAAACTGTTAAAGCAGAAAAAATGGAAAGAAGCGAAGGATGCTTACACTGCAGCAAAACAAGCTGATCCATCAAACACCACTGTTGACACTAAGATTGCCGAAGCCGATAAAGGTTTGGCGGTAGTTCCTCCAACACCCGGTCCAACAGGCGTTCCGGGACCAACAACCAAACCACAACCGGAACCAACTCCGGGAACCGGCACTGTTTACCAAACGTATGACGTAGATGTAAAACCAACATACGTTGGAGGCTATGATGCCATGTCTGCTTTCATTTCTCGCAACCTGAAGTATCCTTCTTACGAGCGTGAGAATGAAATTACCGGAACCGTTATGATAGTTGCAACTGTCGAAAAAGATGGTCGCCTTTCTAATGTACGCGCTTCGGTTGAAGTGAAGAACGGTCCGGGATTAACGAAAGAAGCAATCCGTCTTGTAAAATCAATGCCGGCATGGAATCCGGGTAAAATTGGAGGACAGCCTGTTCGTACCGATCAGAAAATTCCGATCAAATTCCAGTTGTAAACAGGAAACATGGTTGGCAAACAGATTTTACAGTACCGTATTCTTTCACTGATTGGTGAAGGAGGAATGGGCTCGGTATGGTTGGCAGAACACACGCATCTTCCTAGAAAAGTAGCGATCAAATCGTTGCATGCTCATTTGGTGCGCAACGAACAATTACGTTTACGTTTCAAAAATGAAGCTGAGCTTTTAGTGCAATTGCAACATCCCGGTATCGTTAATCTTATCGATTATTACGAGGATAGTGACGGCTTGTATCTTATTCTTGAATACGTTGATGGCACACCGCTGGATGATTATATAAGAAAAGTATCAGGACCGATACCATTTGAAAAAGCCTCAGCGTGGATGCTGCAAATTTTATCCGCCTTTTCTTTTGCGCACAGTAAAAACATTGTTCATCGCGACATTAAACCTTCCAACATTTTAATCACGAACGAAGGACAAATTAAAATTCTGGATTTTGGTATCGCCAAATTGCTCAACGACAGCAATGCGAAACTCACCCGCACGGGAACACAGATGGGCACGGTCTACTACATGAGTCCGGAGCAAGTAAAAGGTGAACCGGCGGATGTACGCAGCGATATTTATTCATTGGGTGTGACATTTTATCAAATGCTTACCGGGCAATGCCCGTACGATGGAATGACCTCAGAGTTTGAAGTGTTCAATAAGATTGTGAGTGTGCCGTTGCCCAGAGCATCGGAAGTATATCCTGCTGTTCCATTGCATATTGAATATGTCATTGAGGCCGCAACTGCCAAAGATGTAAGTCGTCGTATACAAACTTGCGATCAATTTGCACACGCCTTACAACATGCGCTTTCTCAAAGTATGCATACCGGTACAACGAAAGAAAAAGTTACACCACAACCACAGACGAAGCCGGTTGCATCCGGGAAAAAAACAAATTGGTGGGCCATCATCATTCCCTCTGCGATATTGGTTATTGCTGTGGTGGTGATTTTAGTGGTTAAAGAATCACAACTCAAAGAGGAGAAAGCGTACGAGTTGGTAGATATGTCGGAAAGTGAGCTTGGCTTCATGTCTAATGCGGACTATGAACAAATCATCACCAATTATTATTCTGATCTGTCGAACAATATGTTTGACGCAAGTAATTACTATCAACCAACCGTTCGCAAGTTCATCGGGTTATCTGATGTGTCAGTTCAGGAAATTCAAGATGCAGCTATACACGCTGATTTTCAAAATGCCATTTATGCGATCAACCCCGAATCGTTTTTCCATCAGGAGATTAACGATGAACACGTGGTAACGTTTAGTATGGACATGGAAGTGTATCGCCCCTCGAAAGAAGCCACGCAATATTGTACGGTAAGTATCGAGATATGTTTTGATCGGAACGGAATGATGAGTTCCTATCGTGAAGTGGGTGTCAGTAATTTGCGCTTTGAATCGTTATAAACGTTCCTGCAATTCTCCCTTCTTTAAACGTGCTAATGCTTGTGTCTGATACTCACGCGGCGTTTTGCCGGTGATTTTTCGGAACACACGATTAAAGTGGGAAACGTTTCCAAAGCCGCAGGAATACGCAATTTCGCTAACCAATTTATCATCCGCATTTTTCAGGCGACGACACGCATGATCCACTCGAACTTCATTTAAAAACGTCACATATGTTTTACGTGTATGTTTTTTGAAGAAGCGACAAAATGCTTCAGGAGTCATGTGTACGATATCGGCGGCTTCGGTTACGGAAATGTCTTTATGAAAGTTTTTTAGTGTAAAATCGTAAATGGAATGCATGCGCGTTCCTTCTTTTTCTGATAAATTATGTCCGACAGGTTCATCAGAAAGAGGAATGTGTTTGCTATTGCTCAGCACCTGATCTATTAGCTCCAAAAATGCAGTAAGTCGTGCAATGCCGTGTTTAACACGTATTTTCAGAAACGCTTCCGTGATGGCCACATAGTCGTCCGGTTCGATGCGAAAACCTCTGGATGATCGCTGTGAGAATTTTTTAAGCAGCTCCAATTCGGGTAAACCCATTAAAGCAGATTGCTCTTCATTGATATTGAAGTACACCGATATCGATTGTGCCTTCAACCAATTCTTCTTCTGAAAATAAATTGGATCGCAACGAAACACATGCGGCTGATTCGGACCAAACCAAAAGATATCTCCAGAACCAAAGTTTCCGGTAAAATTGCCTGCCAGTAGTGTTCCTTCTCCCTTCAAAATCCACGTAATCTGTACTTCCTGATGCTGGTGTAGATACGTATAGAAATGCGGCTGAATCTCCTCTTCAACAACGATAGAGGTTTCGGACGGTAAAGGAATTTTAAAAGGCAGCGTTTTCATGAACCATCAAAAATTACACATAAATAGTCAATATTTAATCATTTCCCATGGGTCGAGGTCAAAAACAGGTCATTATTTGCAAACCCTTTGCTAATATCCAGCTACCGGAAAACACAACCTGCTCCTACATTTGTATCGCTGTGCTGTCCATGAGGGTTTTGGGATCAGTCAGTTAGACGGAATACCGTTCAACACATCTGCAAGTACAAAGGGTCGTTTGGGGAAGCGATCCTTTGTTTTTTTAACACACTTATCCTTATGTTTACTGCATGCGAGCATTGTGGTTAAGCGCCTACACCTACTACAAAACGGATCTTAACAAGCGTTACTTTCTTATCCTGCTCGTCATTACCCTGATGTTGGTGTACTTGCAAGAACAATTTCGGTTTGCAGCGATAGTAAGCAAAAGCGGCAATCAAAACGATTTACAGTTCTTTATTAATTGGCTTTTTTATGCTGCCGCATTTATAGGTAGTTTGCTTTTGCTTATTCCTTTTTCTAAGGATAAAAAGCCATTTCATCAACGCGGGTTATGGCTCACAGCAATCTTTGCCGTTAGTGCTTTCGCATTTCGCATTTATTTCTACCAACATCAAAATTGGCTGCAAGACTTCAACACCACTCCGGAATTTCGTTTCTGGATGAAATGCATCAATAATGTCGTCCGCGTATTTACGTTAGGATTGCCGGTTATCGTCTTTTGGTATTTTATGGATAGAAATACACAACCCTTATATGGTTTTAGCACGAAACAACTTAAACCCAAAGGTTATCTGATCATACTGCTGATTTTTTCTGCAGTAGTTGCGATAGCCGCAGTTCAGCCATCGTTTCAAAAATTTTATCCGCTCGCTGAAAAAGTTCTTCGCGCAGCACAAATCACCGAAAACCAAACAGCTTACACGTTACTGTTTGAATCTTGTTACGGCATTGATTTTGTTACCACGGAGTTTTTCTTTCGCGGTTTTCTGATTTTAGCATTCACGAAATATCTCGGGAAACAAATTATACTTCCTGCAGCACTCTTTTATGTTTGCGCACATTTAGGTAAACCGCCGGCAGAAGCGATAAGTTCATTGTTTGGTGGTATTCTTCTGAGTGTTTGGGTTATTGAAAGCAAATCAATCTGGGGCGGAGTTATCATTCATTTGGGCATTGCCTGGATGATGGAATTGTTCGGATATCTGTGGTGATCATTGTGTGGTGGGAGAAATATCCCTAATATTGTTTCACCTTAAACCAAATTTCAATGAAAAACATCTACTTAACACTGAGCGCAGTTGCAGTATTTTCTTTTGCTGCACAAGCGCAACAAACCAACAACACTGCAGAAGCAGCCCCCAACGTTGGTCAACAAAACTTCAACCCGACACTCGCAGCACCATGGCAAGTATTGTTTAGCTACGATATTACTGCAGCAGGTGCAGGTGCAGGTAATGCCGGTGTTGTGCAATTCGGCACAGAGTTCTGGGTTTCCCGCTGGGGCAGTGATACCATTTGGAGTTTCAGTTTGCTGGGTACATTAAACAACAGCTTCACCATTCCCGGTGTTACAGGAGTTCGTTCGATGACAACTGACGGGACAAGCATTTATGCAGGAGCGAATACTGCAGTAATTTATCAAATCAATCCTGCTACACGCACGCTAACCTCAACCATCAATGTTGCGGGTGTTCCAAACATTCGTTACTGCACATACGATCCAACGGCGAACAGCAATGCCGGTGGTTTTTGGGTTGGGACATGGGCTACCGATTTCACGTTAATTGATATGGTTGGAACGCCGATCACACAAGTTGCTGCCGGAACACACGGTTTAACTGCAACTTACGGATTGGGCTTCGACAATACCAATGCCGGTGGACCATACTTGTGGGCTTTCCACCAAACAGGAACAAACAATGCTGCAGACTTAATTCAAGTGAACATCGCTACCGGAATTCAAACAGGAGCAATTCATGATGTTACTGCTGACATGGGCACTGCAGGTGATCTTGCGGGCGGATGTCATATTGTTTCTACTCCTGCTTTAAGTCTGATTGGTGTTCTACAGGGTTCTCCAAACTACTTATTTGCATACGACATCGCAGGAATCACCGGTATTCAGGACAATACTTTACCTGTTGACTTCCTTTCTGTATCTCCGAATCCTTCTTCAGATATGATCAACGTGCGCGTTCGTCGTGAAAACACAGATGCAATGCAAATGCAAATTGTTGACGTAACAGGAAAAGTAGTTTTCGAAACCAACACAGTTGCGTTGAACAATTATATCAACGTTTCTTCATTCGCTGCAGGTGTGTACTTTATTAAAGTAGTACACAACGGCAAAGTGGAAACTTTGAAGATGGTGCGCAACTAAGATTTGATTGCACTTCATTACGAAGAGCCCCGAGAGTAATCTCGGGGCTTTTTGTTTGATACAGCCCCGGTCTCATCTCGTGTGACAACAGTCAGTTTCAAATCTGACCTACATCAGGGCAAGATGAAGAGTGGTGGTTTTTCTTTGTATTAAAACTTGCAACATGAAAAACCTTCACACACTTATTGCCGGAACCATCATCTCCACAGGAATTTTCGCCCAACAATTACCTAATGGCAGTTTTGAAAATTGGGGCGGCGGACCGTTTAACGAACCAACCGGTTGGTTTACTCTCAATGGTGTTACGACTAACTATCCAACTCACGGTGCATTGCAAGACAACGACGCATACGACGGAAGTTCATCGCTTAAATTGAAGTCGGGACACTTTGATCTCACGCCCATGGGCTTCCCTATTATTGACACCATGGCTTATGCCGCGTTAGGTGCAGCAAACATGAGTGGTCCGCAGTATGGCGTTCCCTTTACCTATCGTCCGGACAAACTCTCCTTTTATTATAAATATTCTCCGGGAACTGCAATCGGAAACAACGTTGATACCGCGCGTGTATATGTACGATTTGAAGCCAACTCAGCTAATGTTGGTGAAGGACAATTTCTCATCTACGGTGCTGCTGTGAATACATGGACCTATGCCGAAATACAAATTACGTGGAACAGCCAGGCAACGCCAGACACGGTGATGGTAGATTTGGCATCCAGTATGACAGGAATTTGCTTGTCAGGTGATCCGATTAATACGAACCTAATTGGAAACGAATTAAAGATCGATAAGTTGGAGTTCATCTATCCAACCAACATTGATGAACAGAATGGAGTGCTTGGTTTTTCTTTATATCCTAATCCTGCAAACGATTTCGTATACATTTCCGGAGTTGATGCCACTTCACGATACATCATCTTCAATTCCCTAGGGCAACAAACTTTAGCCGGACAAGTTGGTACGGGAGGTATCAATGTTACTTCACTACCTGCAGGTATATATTATGTTCAGATAACAGATGGATTGCGCAGCGGAATGACTCGTTTGGTTATTCAATAAGCCTCCTCGAGATTACTTAAAATTTATAACGCAATAAAAGTTATCATGCACAACTCGAACATATTAAGAAAGAAAACTAATCCTGTAAGCACTTCAACGCTTGTGGTATCAATGTTAGTACTAATGATATCATTGGTACTATCAACCGGATGCACAAACACAAAAAAACTAAGTGTGCATACTATGGAGGGTGCCAAGAAGAGTGTGGCTGCAGGCGAAGATATTAATGCTCGAAAGGGTGGATTTACCAGATTGTACATGGCTGTGTACGCAAAGGACACCGCGCTGGTTCGTTACTTGCTGGATAATGGTGCCGACCCGAACAGAAAGAGTTCTGCAGGTTGGCAACCGTTACATCGCGCTGTAATGGACAATCAACCCTATTTGGTTAAAATGTTGTTGGATCGCGGCGCCGATTATAATTCCCCAAATCCGGCAGGCGAAACTCCGTTGCAGGTGGCACAAAAAAATGGTTACACAACAATTGTCACCATGATCAACCAACGTGCTGCAGGTACACCAATTGTGTACACACCATCCGACTCGGCAACTAAAACTGTGACCACGCCACAAACAACTATTGCTGACACCTCTAAGGGGAAGAAACATTTCAGGGATGATAAAGCGATTGTGTATGTTCGTTTTATAAAACCCATACCCAGCTGGATCGGACCGACGAGAATTTCGGGCTTAGATCCAAAGCAATATGATATTTCAACTTGGGGAATGGGAGGCGGTATTCAAAAGCGAGCTTACAAAGACCTCAGCATTTTTGTTGACTTAACCCGATATTCGTTTAAACAGGTTCTGGTTGAAGAGGGAGGCACGAAGTATATGCTTAATTACAACGACATCACTTATTATCATGTCCCATTTCCGCTTGGTGTGAAATACACGGCTACCACAACCAGCATTAGACTTGGAGTTAAATACACCTACACTAAAAGAGAATACCTCCAACCATGGATTGGGATAGCATATGGAATTAACGTCTGGAATGTGCAATATGTATCCATGGATGAGACGAAGGCGTATGGAAAAGCCAATGGAACCACGCCAAGACACGGACTTTTGGCAGGAGTTGATTTTCGAATGCCGGAAGTTGGTGTATTTACATTTTTCTTTGATGCTGTTTCTCCGGTTGCTGTATACACTATGAAGGACCTGTTTGGAATGGGCGACTTTCATCAGTTTGACGCAACAACGTATCCTACACCAAGAATCGGGATTTCGTTGGCACTGTTGTAATCGGAACTTTTGTCAATATCCAATTAATGCCGGTCAGTTTATTTCTGATCGGCATTTTTGTATTCATGTAACGAACACACAATATGCGCACTTACCTTTGCGAATATGAGTCAACGCAGTGAATATTACCAAGCACGCATTCAACGTTTCGAACAGGAACTGCAATCCATCAGTAAAAAAGTAACACTGCTCGCTCGCTTGCGACTGGCAGCGATCATCGCAGTTGTACTCTTGCTATTTTATCACCATCATATTCCCTATTTCTTTCTTCCCTTAATTGGCTTGATTGGTGCTTTTCTTTTTCTGGTTAAAAAATTTGCAGATCTGCAATCACAACAAGATTTGGTTGCTTTCAAATTAAAATTGAATCAACAAGAATTGCGCTATTGCACGACACATCAGCTTCCCGATTTATTCCCTATTCTATTCAAGTCCGCTGAACGCGATGATCTCGACATCTTCGGTGCACATAGTTTGTTTCAAACAATCAATCGTATCGCTTCTCCACAAGGTCAACAGCGCTTAGGAGAATTACTCGCGCCTGAAAGAATTCCGACCGGCGCACATATTCGTTCCCAACAAGCAGCCAATCAAGAACTGCAGGACAAAGAAGAATTTCGTCAACACTTCGTTGCATTAACGTATCAGGAAAATAAGGACAACGCTGACTATGCTCCGCTATTGAAATGGGCCGCTCAAAGTCAACAAACAAACACGAGCTATTTCGCTGTTATTCGTTACACATGGATCGTACTTTCCATAGGAGGTGCCGCATGTGCACTGTATTTTGATTGGACGTGGTTGTTTACACCAATCATTGCTGTAGCATGGATAATTAATGGACGATATAAAAAACACTGCGATGAACTCAGTGAAATCATTGGGAAGCATAATGAACTGATGAAAAAATACACAGAGGTATTTCGCAGTATTGAACGGGAATCTTTTCATGCCGAAAAACTGAAACAAATTCAAACACAAGCACAAGATGCTGCTGCAGGCGTGCGCGCACTTGCTAATGTATCTACACGATTTGATAACCGAAAAAATGTGTTGGGTAACTTCTTGTTAACCACGTTCGGATTACATGATCTTTTATGCATCAGCGAAGCAGAACAGTGGCGCACCAAATACGGTCAACATGTTGCAGGATGGTTTGATGCATTAGCAGAAATGGAAGTATTGGTGAGTACCGCTACGTTTGCATTTAATCATCCTCATTTTACCGTTCCGCAATTACAAGAAGGATCAATAACTGTCGAAGCAAAAGAACTTGGACATCCTTTAATTGCCCCGAATCGTGTGATTTCAAATGATGTCAACTTTAGTTTACCGGCCCGATTGATATTAGTAACGGGATCAAACATGTCGGGGAAAAGTACTTTTCTGCGTACGCTGGGGTTGAACATCGTATTGGCTAATGCAGGATGCGTCGTAGCTGCCACACATTTTCATTATACACCGGCTCCTGTGTTGAGCAGCATTCGCGTTACTGATTCACTGGAAGAAAATACATCGTTGTTTTTTCAGGAGCTGAAGCAGCTGCAACACATTTTAGCCAGATTGCAAAGCGGACAAACAGCATTCGTTTTGTTGGATGAAATTCTACGCGGAACCAATTCGGACGACAAGTACAACGGTGCATTTCAGTTTTTACAAAAGTTGCTGCCATTACCGGCGTTAACCATTTTCGCAACACACGATTTAAAACTATGCGCGATGGAACAAACGCACGCACCCGCGGTTAGCAATTACAAATTTGAAGGTGTCGTTACCAATGACGAATTGCACTTCGCTTATAAAATAGAAAGAGGCATTGTTCAAAATAGAACAGCCTCTTTCCTGATGCGACAATTAGGGCTTATCGATTAAGCTAATTTTTTCAGCACGTGCTTCATGCTCACGCGAGCATCGATAATTTCAGGCAATCGATCGATTGCTACGCGCTCCTGTTTCATGGTATCGCGCTCACGAATTGTTACCGTATTATCTTCCAGTGTTTGATGATCAACAGTGATACAATACGGAGTTCCAATCGCATCCTGACGACGGTAACGTTTACCGATGGTGTCCTTCTCTTCCGAAGTAATGATGTGATCATATTTCAACAAATCCATCACTTCTTTGGCCTTCTCCGGTAAACCATCTTTGTTCAACAGTGGCAACACAGCTGCTTTAATCGGAGCTAAGAATGCAGGAAGGTTAAGAACAACACGTTCGCTTCCGTCTTCCAATTTTTCTTCCGTATATGCAGTTGACATCACCGCTAAGAACATACGATCCAATCCGATTGAGGTTTCAACTACATAAGGAACGTAGTTCTGATTCAATTCCGGATCAAAGTACTGCAACTTCTTACCCGAGAATTTTTCATGATTCGCCAAATCGAAATCGGTGCGCGAGTGAATACCTTCCAACTCTTTGAATCCGAATGGAAATTCAAATTCGATATCACAAGCGGCATCGGCATAGTGCGCCAATTTTACGTGATCATGGAAACGATATTTAGAAGCATCAAATCCCATGGCACGATGCCAGTTCATACGTGTAGCCTTCCATTGTTCGTACCATTCCTTCTGTGTTCCGGGACGTACGAAGAATTGCATTTCCATTTGTTCAAATTCACGCATGCGGAAAATGAATTGTCGGGCAACGATTTCGTTACGAAACGCTTTTCCGGTTTGCGCAATACCGAAAGGAATTTTCATCCTTCCTGTTTTTTGCACATTTAAAAAATTCACGAAAATTCCTTGTGCTGTTTCCGGACGTAAATAAATCGTGCTGGAATCTTCCGCTACCGAACCCACCTGCGTGCCAAACATTAGATTGAACTGGCGAACATCCGTCCAATTACGTGTTCCCGAAATCGGACAAACAATTTCGAGGTCAACAATAATCTGTTTCATTTCAGCCATGTCGTTATTTTCCATTGCTGTTTTGAAACGCGTATTGATCTCATCAATCTTCTTTTGGTATTCTACTACACGACCATTCGTGGAGCGGAACATCGCCTCATCAAAATTTTCAAATCGTTTCGCGGCCTTCTCTACTTCCTTCTTGATCTTATCTTCCAACTTCGCTGCTGCATCTTCAATTAACACATCGGCGCGGTAACGCTTTTTTGAATCTTTATTATCAATCAACGGATCGTTAAATGCGTCTACGTGACCGGAAGCCTTCCATGTTGTAGGATGCATGAAGATTGCCGCATCAATGCCGACGATATTCTCATTCATCTGCACCATGGAACGCCACCAAAACTCGCGAATGTTTTTTTTCAATTCCGCTCCGTTTTGGCCATAATCGTATACTGCGCTTAACCCGTCGTAAATTTCACTGGACGGAAAAATGAAGCCGTATTCCTTTGCGTGAGAAATGATATTTTTAAAAAGATCTTCTTGATTTGCCATAGGGCGCAAAGATAACCGATTGCGGCGTTTATGGTGAGTGCCTTACACGATTTTAGTGTCTTCGATTTCATGCTGAAATGGTTAATCATGATGCTGTTGGTGTCTTCATCTCTTTGTGGTCAAAGACTTTGGGTGCATTACGCGTATAGTGAAGTTGGCGGAACCGGAGGCTTGTACAGCCTGGGCTGGGAAGGTTTTACCAAAAGAACTTATGCCGTACAAATTGGGCTATCGGCTCTTCCCGCTGACGGAGAACTCATTTTTACAGTACCTGCTGTTTTTAAATACGTTCACGGCATCAAATCGCACCATCCCGAAATTGGGTTAGGACTAGGTTCCTCCGTTGTCAACCGCGCCGGACTTAAAACATTCGTGCGTGGCATTGGATTAGTCGGATGGCGTTATCAGGCCTTAGATAGCAGGTGGTGCTACCGGGCATTTTATAGTCCGCTTGTTTCGTTTTTGGTCGACTTTCAATGGCAACATTGGGGCGGTTTCGGCATCAGTTATCGTTTAACACCATGAGAAATTTTGTCGCAATTTGTTTCGTGATGTTCTGTGTTTCCTGCATAAAGCACAAAGACGAATATTTGAAAAAAGCTACGACTCAACTTCAGGAAGACTTTGAGGCCTATAACGAAACTGATGAACTCTTTGATCCGGGACAGTGGGGAGCGACACAATTAACTTTTGGAGACAACCGCATTACTATTGACACACAAATTGTACATGGCGGCTCGCGTTCGTTAAAAATGTCGGCCACCACTACAGCAGGTGATGTAGTTTCTAAAGCCAGTATTTTCAAAAATGATTTCGGAATTCTGGAAGGAGAACGGCTGGTAATTGATGCCTGGTTTTATCTGGAAAGCAATAACCCTAAAGATTTTTCCCTGTTAGACCTTGAAGACCCTGCGGTGATAAGTTCTAGTCCGGGCCTGCGACTAATGATTAACGAAAACGGTGCGCTGTGTGTAGAACGTAGAAAAATGAATGCCTCTACGTTGCAGCAAAATCAAGGCCCTGAAAAAACATTTCCGCTCAATCAATGGGTGCGACTTACCGTTGAAATCAAATTGCATCAACGACGTAAAGGATCAATTGCGTTGTGGCAAAACGACGAGTTAATTCTTAATCACGAAAATGTACAGACGCTTCCCCGCGATTTACTGTACATCACCCAAGGCACATCGGGCATTTTACGACAAGTGGAAATCGGCATAACAGCCAATAGGAGTGGCAATGCGGCGATATTGTATATCGATGACCTAAGCATTCGACGTGTGGATTAATGCTAACTTTGAAGCTGTGGTGATAACTATAAACATACGTCGCATACTTATTCTTGCCTGTAGCATTTTATTCTTGCAAACTTTGCGGGCGGGGAATAACAATGACTCCTTGCTGCGTGTAATTAATAATCCGGCAAGTACTGATACAGCAAGGATTAGGGCACTCATCGACTACGCAGAAAACATCAAAGACGTTCAACTCGATTCTGCTTTGAAATATGGCACAAGAGCACTTGACCTTGCGGATCAGAGCGGAACGCCGAAGCAACAGATTGCTGCAAGAATTGTAGTCGGAACCGTCTCTAAATATCAGGGCAACTTCAAAAGTGCTGAGTCCTTGTATCTGGATGCATTGGCGCTGGCTACCAAAACCAATGACAGCATAAGAATTGCGACGGTGCATGGACACCTTGGAACCCTATATCAGGCTATGCGCCGCAACCAAATGGCTATTCAATACTTGTTAAAGGCGTTGCAATTTCATGGACAGCTGAACAGCTCGCCCTATATGATTGCCGCAACACTAAATAACATTGGCAACATCTATTTCACAGAAAAGAAATACCGTCGTGCTATCGAGTATTATGACAAAGCGTCTCGGGTAAACAAACCCAACAAGTTCATGAAATGGCTGTGCATCAATTATCTCAACATGGGAAACTGTTATTCCGAGTTAGGTATTTTGGATTCAGCAACACTATATTTTGATCAATCACTTGAAATAGCACAACAAAAATCCATCAATTGGGTTATCGCTGCCAACTATGAAGGAATGGGGACTGTTGCGCTTTTTCGTAAAGACTACACAACAGCACAACAGCTTTTTTTAACAGCACGAGAGTATGCCGAAAAAGCAAAAAATCCGGAGTTGCTGGTATACACGCTCGCAGGACATGCAGAAGCGCTTTCCGGTTTAGGTCAACATCAACCTGCAATTCTAGAGTGGGAAGCCATTACGGACACCGCCAACAAATACGATTTCCCGATGGCAAAGGCAGAACTGATGTTACTCGGTGGAAAGATTTTTAGTGCTGCCGGTGATCACAAAAAATCTTCGGAGTTATACAAATTGTATGCGGAGCTAAAAGACTCTCTTTTCGCAGCTGACAATGAATTGATGTATGCCGACTTTGAACTGCGTCTGGATCGTGAGATGAAAGAGCAGATTGAGCAGCACAAAAACGAACAAGCAGCATTGCAACAAAAAGCAGCACTTCGGCAATCGCAACTGATGTTATACGCAGCTGCGGTTGTAATTATTATTGCCTTAATAGCCGGACTAATTGCCTATCGTGGCTATCGACAAAAGAAAAAAAGTCACGAAGAAATTGTTTACCAGAAGTCGTTAGTAGATGAAAAGAATCGCGAGATATTAGATTCCATTAATTACGCGAAACGTTTACAAAGTGCCATTCTTCCGTCCGATCAGGCTATTCACGCTGCATTTGCTGAAGCGTTTGTGCTGTATCAACCCAAAGATATTGTTGCGGGCGATTTCTACTTTTTTGAAGAACACGGCAACTATAAATTTATTGCTGTCGCTGATTGTACAGGCCATGGAGTGCCCGGAGCAATGGTGTCGGTAGTTTGTGCAAACGCGTTGCAACGTGCCATACAAGAGCATCAGCTGTTTGAACCCGGAAAAATTTTAGACAAGGTCAATGATTTGGTAGAATCTGCTTTCTCCAAAAACGCGGAAGGTGTGCGCGATGGCATGGACATTTCTTTGTGTGTTTTCAATACACATACCAATGAACTCATGTGGTCCGGCGCAAATCTGTCTTTAGTTATCTGCGCGAATGATTCGTTACAGGAAATAAAAGGCAACAAACAACCGGTTGGGAAATTTGATGAACGACTTCCGTTTACGACACATCATATCGCACCGGCTAAAGGAAGCATGTTGTATTGCTACAGTGATGGTTATGCAGACCAATTTGGCGGACCTGATGCAAAAAAATTGAAGACGAAAAATTTGAAAAATTTGTTGTTGCAAAAAAGCAGTTTGTCAGCAGCACAACAACACGAAGAGTTGCTGCAGTTCTTCAACAATTGGAAAGGCACGTTGGAACAGATTGACGACGTGTGTGTGATTGGTTTGCGGATGTAGCCCTTATCTTTGCCTTATGATAGAAATTGGCAGAACACTCGTTTCTGATGACGTAGTGGAAAAACAATTTGTGTGCGACCTCAACGCATGCAAAGGAGCTTGTTGTGTACATGGCGATTCAGGCGCACCGCTGGAACCCGGCGAAGAACAAGTGTTGGAAGCCATCTATCCTGCGATTGAACCTTACCTGACAGAGAAAGGCAAGAAAGCCATTGCAAAGCAAGGCAAATGGATTATTGACGGAGATGGTGATAAAGTTACTCCACTCGTAGCTGCAGGTAAAGAATGCGCTTACACGATATTTGAAAACGGCACTGCATTTTGCGGTATAGAAAAAGCATGGCGAGATGGAAAGATCGGCTTTCAAAAACCCGTCTCCTGTCATTTGTATCCGATTCGTATAACAACGTACAAGAAGTTTGACGCCGTGAATTACGAAACCTGGGACATATGTAAACCCGCGTGTGCTTGCGGAGAGAAATTAAAAGTTCCCGTGTACAAATTCGTAAAAGATGCTCTCATTCGTAAATACGGAAAAGAGTGGTACGACGCGCTGGATGAAGCTGTGAAGTTGGTGTGAGAATTAGGTTTGCTACACATTTTTAGAGTAAATTTCAAGTTGCAAACCCATACCATGAAAAACACTTACACGCTCACCGTAGCCTTCTTGCTGCTTACTAGTTTTTGTTTCTCCCAGGTCTTTCAGCGCACCTACGAAAGCTCCGGCTTCTCGGATATAGTAGTTACGCGACCTACCTCCGATGGTGGTTACATTATTGGCGGTAACACGGCGGGTTCGCAATTTGGTCCTACAAAAGTCATGGTACTAAAAACAGATGCATCCGGTGCCATTACTTGGTCATTCGTGTTAAGCGGCGGAATGAGTGATGGTGTTGCTGATATTATTCCCACACAAGACGGAAATTTTGTGGGTGTTGGAACTACGTTTAGTTTCAACGCAGCACCGTATGGCAACGTGCTGTTGTTTAAGTTTACTCCCGGCGGAAATGTATTGTGGACAAAAATGTACGGTGGGCCGGATTACGACTACGGCCATCGCATTAAACAAACAACAGACGGAGGTTTTATTATTGCCGGCTTGTCCAGTTCTTTCGGTGCCGGAGGTTACGACTTGTATGTGCTAAAAACCGATTCGGCTGGAACCGCTCAATGGTCAACAACAATTGGCGGGCCGAGTAATGATGAAGCACAACAAGTATTTGCAACTGCCGACGGTGGTTATATGCTCATCGGAAGTTCGAGCAGTTATTCTCCGAACATGATTCCGTATTACGAATTTGCGATGTGCAAACTTACCGCAAACGGCACTTTGTCGTGGATGAAAAAAATTGGCGTGGGTGGATATTGTTTGTGCTACGATGCCGTGAACACCGCTGATGGCGGGTATCTCATGACCGGATGGACGGACGGATTCGGAGAAGGGTTGAACGATGTTTTGTTAATCAAAGCTGATTCAAGTGGCTCCGGAATCTGGGCAAAAACATACGGTGGCGATAGTTTGGACATTGCACAACGAATGATTCAACGATCCAACGGAGAAGTTGTGATATCAGGAATGACGAAGAGTTTCGGATCCGGCAATTACGACGGTTACGTGATTAACACCGATGCACAAGGAAGCGTGTTGTGGTCTGCGGTTTATGGCGGCACTGCATCGGATCAATTTTACGGCCTGAGTGCCACTAGCGACGGCGGTTTTATTACATCCGGATATACACACAGCTTCGCATCGGGCAACAAAGACGCTTATGTAGTTAAGTGTGATGCAGCAGGTAGCAGCGGTTGTTTTCAGGATGATCCGCTCACGATAACCGGTACTCCAACACCAATTA
>CALJIF010000070.1 GCA_937974275.1 uncultured Flavobacteriales bacterium | reverse complement strand
CTGATACTTTTACATGGTGCTATTGGCGCCAAAGATCAACTGGAACGATTCATTCCTGAACTGCAGGGAAATTACGATCAGGTAATTGCACTAAATTTTCCCGGACACGGCGGCACACCTATTCCCGCAGAAGGATTAAACATTCCCTTTCTTTCCAACGGCTTACTCAACTATTTGCATAATCATAGCTTGGAAAATGTAGATGTGTTTGGTTACAGCATGGGCGGATATGTAGCGTTGCATGCGGCCGCTCAATCTGATCGCTTTCGAAAAATTTTAACGTTGGGAACTAAATTCTCCTGGTCGCCTGAAATTGCAACGAAGGAAAAAGCAATGTTAAATCCTGAAAAGTTGAAAGAGAAAGTTCCCGGTTTTGCTCAAGCATTAGCAAATAGACATGCTCCGCAAAATTGGGAAGATGTGTTGCATGCCACTGCGCAACTGATGGAAGGATTGGGTCAACAACCTGCATTAAGCGCGGAACATCTGCAAGCGATAAAGTGCAAAGTATTAATCAGTGTTGGCGATCGTGATACGATGGTGAGTATTGATGAATCGTTGCACGTGTACCGTCAAATCCCGAATGCACATTTCGCAGTATTGCCGGGAGTTGTACATCCGATAGAAAAAGTATCCGGTTCAGAAGTACAACGACTGCTGCACTTGTTTTAATTGTTCACTTTCCATTGCATGATGGATGCAATAGATTTTGCACGGGTGATGATTTCCTCCGTTTTCTCACCTTCAAATAATTCGCGTGCGTTGGCCTCAAACAACATCACCCAACGTTCAAAATGGGCAGGTTCCATACGGTGCAGCCCCGATAAATGCTTGTGAACAGTCATGGGCTCGCCTTTGTAATTATTACTTCCAAACAATATCGACTCCCAGAAATTGTACATTACCGGCAAGTGCGCTTCCCAATTCACGGGCACAACATCGGAAAAGAAAAAACCAATGGTTGTATCCGACTTTACTTTATCGTAAAACGAATTAATTAAAGTTTCAATGTCGGCGCGGGAACGAATATCACTTTTCATACGGCAAAGATGAAAAGTACATCGATTAGATTTCATGACAGGAATCAGTGTATCAGATTCGAACACCTACAATGCACACATCATCAATTTGATCGTAAGCACCTTTCCACAGGTCAAATTCTTGTTCCAACTTCTCTTTTTGCTCCACAACCGGAGCCGCAGACAAGGATTTCAGCAGATTCATAAAATTTTTGTACTTGAACTTCTTGCCTTTTTCACCACCAAATTGATCAGCGTATCCATCAGAGAATAAATACAACATATCACCTTCCTGTAGTTCGAGTTCCTTATTATTAAAATTCTGAAGTGCTTCTCCCAAAAATGCACCTACCGGAAATTTATCGGCCTCAATTTCCATTAACTCTCCGTTTCTTACCAAAACTAATGGATTGAATGCGCCTGCGAACTCCACTACTTTCCGCTTGCGATCGATGGCAATCAAACTCATATCCATTCCGTCTTTCACGGTAGAATCTTCATATTCCTGACGCAGGATACGATACAAATCCTTGTTCATGTGGTTAAGAATCAGATTCGGTTTATCTAATCCGTACACATTCACTGCCTGACTCAACAAATTGTATCCAACAATACTCATAAACGCACCGGGAACTCCATGACCTGTGCAATCCACGGCAGCAATCAATACTTTATCACCCCACTGCTCCATCCAATAAAAATCGCCGCTCACAATATCTTTTGCGCGATAAAAAACAAAGGAATCCGGCACCAGCTTTTTCATGGTTTGTTCGTGTGGTAATATTGCTTCCTGAATGCGTTTCGCGTAACGGATACTGTCGGTAATTTCTTTGTTCTTGTATGCAATAATGGCGTTTTGTTCTTCCAACAACTTACCAGTTTTGGTTTTCAACTGATAACGATTCCAAATCACAAACAACAAAATGCCGATTAAGACTACTACGGCAGATACAGAAAATATACCCACCAACAAATTTCTTTCCTGCAATTGCCCTTTCTCAATTTGCTCTTGCTGAATACGAAGTTTGCTATTCTTGTTATCTAACTCGCGCTCTTTCTTCTCAGTATCATAGCGTAATTGCAATTCATCAAATTGTCGCGATTGTTCGATACTGAAAATACTATCCTTTTCGTTAGTGAACATTTTATAATACATCAGCGCCATTTTATGATCGCCTTTGCTTTCATACATTGCCGCCAGTCCTTCGTAAATTGTTTTCAATTCTTCACGCATACCGGAACCTTCGAGTAGCTTAAGTGCCTTATTGTACGTCTCAACAGCTTTGTCGAATTTTTTCTGTTTATCGTAGATACCGGCCATATTGATATATGAATGCGACAATCCGCGATCATCTTCAATGGGCTCCTGAATAGCAATTGCTTTATTATGAAAATCCAGCGCCAATTCGAGCAAAGTTGAATTATTATCATTCAACAATGCCTTTTCGAAATACACATTACCGATGTTGTTATACGTTCCGGCTAAACCTGCCTGCAAATTCACGTTGTCCGGATTCTTTTGCACTTGTTCTTCCTGAATCTTTAATGCATCTACATGATACTTTAAACAAACGTCGAAAATAGAATCTGCTTTCTTGAACTCTTTACGCTTGTTGAGCTGTTGCCCCATTTCGTAATACAGGTTTCCGATATTACCGTAACTAGAAGCCAGTCCTTTTTGATCATTTCTTGATTTTTTAATGACTACGGATTTCAGATGAAATTTTAACGACTCCGTAGGGTTGCCCATCTCATAATATACCAAAGCAATATTATTATAACCCTTTGCCAAATTGGAAGAATCATTTTGTGATTCACGAATACGTATGGATTCCAAGTAATACTGCAACGCTTCAGGATACTTCGCATGCAAATAATAAATGGTTCCTAAAGAATGGGCGGAACGTGCTGTTTCTCCTTTGTTGTTGGTCTTGCGTGCCAACATTAAAGCCTGCATAGCATAATCTTCTGCTTCCTTAGGCTGTTTAGGACGAACCTCGAATGCCAGCTTGTTAAGGATTTCGATACGCACACTATCATGCTTTGCATCTTTCAGTGCAGCACGTAAACTGTCTGCATTTCCGGCAAACAGCTGCAATCCAAGTACCAGAGTCAATAAGGTGAGCAGGGTTCTCACAGGCGCGTGTTAAGAGTTTGAATATCGGAAATAAAAAGTGAATTAAGTCATCGGCTCAGGGAGAAAAATCAGATTGCGAATACTATTCCGGATCGTCCGGGCGTTTAAAACATAACACCTGCGATTTTTTCTGTTTCGCGTCTGTCACTTTTTATCGGATTTGTCATTATGCTTAATAAAGGAGGAACCATGCGCCCACTGATGATGCTATTATTAGTACTAACCGGTAATTTATCCGCACAAAACACATCCCCTGAAAGTTTAGCTGCGCTTCCGGCCACACCTGTAAGGACTTATACTCCATTAAAAATTCTGCCATACAGCGTGTAACGTTACTCCCAACAGGATTTAATGATGCCGTATTTGATAATAAACCGCTCATGGACAGTATTCGGGCGGGTGTCATCATGCAAATAGATTTTGCATATACCCAATATGCATCTTCCGATAAATTCAATCAGGAAAAATTGAACCTGCAACGTTTTCGCCAACTCTATCGGGTATTACCGGAAGCGTTTAACAATCCTGCCGTAACGTGGCGTTTATTTGAACAAACCGCTGCTTTGGATGCGGACAGTGCCAAAAATTGCTTTCACGGTTTTGTAATTGTTTGGAGGCCTCCTGTTTCTGATGCAATCACCATGTACGAAATGAGTTCATTGGAATCAGTCTTTGGATACGACCCAAAAACAGGTAAAGCTTGTGTAGGCTGTAAACGTGCCATTATTAAAGGAGAAAAAATGACCCCAACCGGAAAAGTTCCCACCTACGACACGATTTGGGTGAGATCAGAAGGTCCACGCAAATACAACTTCGGAAGGGATACGGTCATTTTTGCAGTGATGAAGCGCAACAAACAATGGAAAAACATGCAGATTGTTTGTGATGTTACCGGCAGCATGTCTCCTTACACCGGACAGTTGCTAATGTGGTATTACCTGAATAGTAAAAATGCATCGGTCAACCAGTTTGTGTTTTTTAATGATGGAAACACAGAACCTGATATGAATAAGGAAATTGGTAACACCGGTGGAATTTATATGACACAAACGGGTCAGTTCGAAACCGTGTTGCGATGCATGTTCCAGGCGATGCAAAGCGGCAACGGAGGTGACACTCCGGAAAATAATCTGGAAGCAGTGAGCATGGTTGCACATGCCGATACCACAGCACCAATAATAATGATTGCCGATAACTGGGCCACGCCGCGTGATACAGCCATGATGCGTACCATCGGTCGTCCGATACATATTATTTTATGCGGTGCGCAATACGGCATCAACACTGTTTATCTCGATATCGCCCGCGCTACAGGCGGTTCAGTACATACGATGGATCAGGATTTAACGGAACTCGCGAAACTGAACGAAGGTGAAATTGTCACCATCGGCACAAAAAAGTACGTAATTACGAATGGCAAATTTGTGCTACTTTCTTCCCTGTAACAAAACCCTGCGGAATGCTTAATTTCGCACATGGATCAACCCAAATTGGCCGAAGCGGTTGTTAACCGCATGTTCGACAACGACTGGTTTAGTCAGTGGCTGGGCATTGAACGCGTAGAAGTTCAACCCGGCCGTTGCGTTTTACGCATGACTATTCGCAAAGAAATGCTCAACGGATTTGCCATCGCCCATGGTGGCATAACATATTCTCTTGCCGATAGTGCACTGGCATTTGCTTCTAACGGACATGGAAGAATGGCTGTTTCTGTAGAGACCAATATTTCTCATACCGAGCCGTTGCGCGAAGGTGATGTGATTACCGCAACTGCAGAAGAGATGAGCCTTTCCAACAAAATCGGCATCTATCATGTTCATGTAGAAAATCAAAAGAATGAAACTGTGGCCTTGTTTAAAGGCACGGTATATCGCACCGGAAAAGATTGGTTTCCGGAAGAACAATAACATTAATGGCAATGACTATGATCAAACAAGCTTATATCGTTGGCGGCATCCGAACCGCAGTTGGCAATTTCGGTGGAACGTTAGCTGCTGTTCGTACAGACGATTTAGCCGCACACGTGCTTCGTGAATTAATGAATAAATACAACACCGTTGACCCATCAGCAATTAATGATGTGATCATGGGTTGTGCTAATCAGTCCGGTGAAGACAACCGAAACGTGGCGCGCATGGCGGTGTTGCTTGCAGGACTTCCTGTAACAGTTCCCGGCGAAACAGTAAACAGATTGTGTGCTTCAGGTTTAACCGCATCTATGGCAGCTGCTCGCACCATCATGTGTAATGAAGGCGATTTAATGATTGCGGGTGGCGTTGAAAACATGACTCGCGGACCTTGGGTGATTTCTAAAACATCTACACCATATGGTCGCGATGCACAAATGTTTGATTCCAGTTTCGGTTGGCGTTTCATCAACCCAAAGATGAAAGAAATGTATGGAGTGGACGCGATGGGAGAAACTGCTGAAAACGTTGCCGATCGTGATAAAATTTCGAGAGCAGACCAGGATCAATTTGCGCTGTGGTCGCAACAAAAAGCTGCTGCTGCGCAAAGCAAAGGTCGTTTCGCCAAAGAAATAACCGCGGTTACTATTCCGCAACGAAAAGGCGATGCGATTGTTTTTGCGCAGGATGAATTCATGAAACCCAAAACCACTATAGAAGGATTAAGCGCGTTGAAACCGTCTTTCCGTAAAGATGGAACAGTAACGGCAGGAAATGCTTCCGGATTAAACGACGGTGCTGCTGCGCTGCTACTTGCATCAGAAGATGGCATGAAGCAATTTGGTTTGCAACCTTTGGCGCGCATTGTTTCATCCGGAGTTGCGGGTGTAGAACCACGTATCATGGGAATTGGCCCTGTGCAAGCCGCTAATCAAGCGTTGCAGCGTGCGGGCTTAACCATGAACGACATTGACATCATCGAGTTAAACGAAGCATTTGCTGCGCAGAGTTTAGGTTGCACGCGTTCCTGGGGACTTGCAGACAACGACCCGCGCATCAATCCGAACGGAGGAGCCATTGCATTGGGTCACCCATTGGGCATGAGTGGTGCGCGAATTCTGAATTCAGCGGCTATCGAATTGCATGAACAAAACAAACGTTACGCGCTAGTTACGATGTGCATTGGCGTTGGACAAGGTTATGCCGTGATTATTGAAAAGTGCTGATATGGATGAACCGTTAACGCTCGAAAATTTTCGAACAGAAATGTCCGAAGCAGCTTTGGGGCGAGGTTATCTGTATTATAAAAACGGCTGGGTAAGAGGACCGCGCGAGTTGTTGCCCGATTACTACGAATACACGGTGCACGAAGTGAATACTTACGCAGTAACATTCAGTCGTGATGAAGAAACATTTACTGATCTCTTTTGCACTTGTGATCCTGATGACATTTTGAATTGCCGACATCTTGCGGCGGTGATGTACGCGATTGAAGAAGCGGAAATCGATTCGACACATGAATCACCGAGTGGTACACATTTTACTTAAATTCGATTTATGATATACGAATTCAATGGTTTTATTCCGGTGGTGCATCCATCGTCGTTTGTTCATCCGCAAGCAGCAGTTACAGGAAATGTAATTATCGGACAGGATGTATATGTTGGTCCGGGTGCGGCTATTCGCGGTGACTGGGGACAGATCATTATCAAAGATGGTTGCAACATTCAAGAGAATTGTACCGTCCACATGTTTCCGGGTACGACGGTTACGTTGCATGAAGCAGCGCATATCGGGCACGGAGCTATTATTCACGGGGCAACCATTGGTAAAAATGCACTGATAGGAATGAATGCGGTGATTATGGATGATGTGGTTATAGGTGACGAATGCATCGTGGGCGCATTAACATTTGTTGCAGGTGAAACTCAAATCCCAGCACGCAAAGTTGTGGTGGGCAATCCGGGTAAAATTGTAAAAGATGTTACCGACGAAATGATTGCGTGGAAAACGAAAGGCACAAAACTGTATCAGGAATTACCTGCTGAATGCCACGCCACTCTAAAAGCTGTTGAGCCTTTGCGTCGTCCGCAAGTGTTACAGCGTGAGCAATTGAGCAATTACGACACCTGGACTTCAGAAAAGAAAAAGAAATAACTGCAGCTATGGAGAAAATTCAGCTTATTGCTATTGGCGTTTCGCTGGCATTTCTGGCATTCATTGCACGATTGATCGTGAAAGGCAAACTTCGTGAAGAGTATGCCATTATTTGGATCATTTGTTCGGTAGTACTCATTGTATTTTCTATCTGGAGATCCGGACTGGATGTATTGTCCAGCGCTTTGGGCATTTACGCACCACCAAACCTTGTTTTTACCGGGGCCATTTTCGCCATCTTGATTTATCTGCTACACCTGAGTATTGTCGTTTCTAAATTGCAGGAACAAAACAAAAAACTTGCCCAGGATATTGCACTAATGAAAGAGCAATTGAAAAAGAAATAATGCGCGCTGAAGGTGAAATACTCGCACGTTATGTGTTGTCAGGAAGAACTCCGACTCCACAAGTGCTGCATTTATACGAACAAGCATTACAACATCGCCCTATTACATTAACACTTCGCGATTTACTACTTCAACAAAAAGCGTTGAAGTATCCTTTTCTGTTACCATACATCGATGCTGCTTTAGCGCTTGGACGATCACAACATCCGCTGCGTAGAAAAATTATTTATATGTCAGCCATCGTTGAAGCGCAAACGGACTACGTCGATTTATTCCTGCCCCGTCAACGTTCTAAAGCTTATATAATGATTGCGGGATTGCATGGCGTTCGTGGGGTGTGGCGATTCGTTATAGGTCGTGGAATTCTATTACTCGTATGAAATTTCCGATAACCGTATTCGTATTGTTTTGTTCGCTGCTGTGTTACGCACAGAACGACAGTATCGTGCACACCGTATTTCTTATTGGTGATGCCGGCAACGATAAAACTCCCGGCCCTTGTCTTCAACTATTGGAAAAAATGGCTGCCGGTAAACCGAATACGTCCGTCATCTTTTTGGGCGACAACGTTTATCCTAAAGGACTGGATGGAAAAAAAAGTTCGGAACAAAAACTACTTACACAATTAAACGCAGTAAGCAGAGTTGAAAAAGTTTTTGTCATCCCCGGCAATCACGACTGGCTCGCTCAAGCACCACGAGGGAAAAAAGCTATCGTACGGCAACAAAATTTTGTTGACTCGGTTTTGAATACACAAGCACAACAATTAGCGATTAAAGATCACGGTGGATTTTATCCCAAGCAAGGAAAACCTGGACCGGTTACTACGCATTTGAGCACACAACTTCGGTTAGTGATGATCGACACACAATGGTGGTTACAAGGTTATCCTATACATCGTGTAGATAAAAGTGCCGGTTCTGCACATCAGCAATATCGTCAACTACTGTTTCAACTGGACAGTATTCTGCGTGTGGCGCAAGAAAAAAATGAAACCGTAATTATTGCAGCGCATCATCCGATGTTTACGAACGGAACACATGCAGGCAATAAATACAAAGCGGTGCAATGGTTGGTTAACTATACGCCCTTTCAGGTATTCGGTTTACTTGGTGCAAACCGCGTGCTTTCTCAGGAAATGACACATCCTCGTTACAAAAAAATGCGCCGGGATTTACTGAGCATTATGGAGAAATACAACAACATTATTTATACCGCCGGACATGATCACAACCTGCAATATTTTCAAATGGCGGGAAACAGACACTTCATCGTAAGCGGATCAGGAAGCAAAATGTCGAAGCTGCACAACAAGCCATTCGTCATGACCGCTTCTAATGATAACTATCCGGGATTTTTCAGGATTGAGTTTTTGCGTAACGGTCGGTTTAATATTTACATGACCACCGTTCCCGAGTGGAATGTGAAGGTGAATTAATCTTCGTGACCTTTCACATTTTTCAATTTGCCGTTTTGCCACATATACTCTTCCCGCTCCTGCGCCTTCTTTGCAGAGTCACTCACTTCTTTGGTTTCTAAACGCACTAAATCAGGCTGTCCCGCATTGATCCAGGCCGTATACCAAATACTTCCCGTCATGATGATCGACGCACGCAATCTACGTTCTACCATGCCGTTAAGCATATCACTGTACGCTTTGCTATAATCGCTGCTATACGTTTTGATCGTTGTGTTACCGCGATTTTCAAATGCATACTTTTTATCGGAAGGAGTTTTGGCATTTAATTGCGCCTCAAAAAGCAAAACAGAATCCAATGCATTATGACTGGCGCGAACAACATCCCAAGCACGCATCAATGGCGATTCGATGTACGTCGCTTTCCCAACAAAGTAATCGTAACTATCCGCATACAACTCCGGCACTCGCGATTCCCAGAACCCATGAATGCCGTGCTGATTGGTCAACTGTCCGTTATAATTTTCTGTGGTGTGCAACGGCACGTGCGCATCCCCGATGTAGTGCCCGATTTCTGCTGAATAGCGCAAAATTTTGTCCACGTTCCCTTCCCGAAATGCATTCGTTAATCGCAATGTCATCACATCAATCCACCACGGCACAATACCATAAGCATTCAACGTATCTTCCGAATATTTAGCGACCGCTTTGTTCCAGAACTTCGGAACAGAATCGAAAGGATTAGGACCATAATGGTCAATGTCAATGTAATGTCGCGGAGCTTCACCTTCCACAGAGTAGCGACGTTTATCAGGATCTACCGCATGTTCCGTGATATATTCGATGTGCTTTTTGTAGAAGCCGATCATTTCCGGAGGCAGTGTGAATACCGCCATACGATTAATCCTCTTATGCCCGAAAAAGCCCCAGCTGTGCGCGGGTTGTGAGTCCGGCAAAAAGTACAACGTTGCACCAACAACGAGCACTACAGATATTGTCCATTTCAACCAATTACGCATAGCTTAAAGATACATCAAACGAAGCATTTGCATGTTAAGCCAACATCACGAATATCTACTGCGGTGAATACCCATTCTATTTACCGCATTTTTTGCGGTGATTATACGATTAATCCCCGCAGAATAATTATATTTACCGTAAAATATGCGGTGAATAATGTACATCTACCAACATAAAAACTGGCCCGACTTATATTGGGACGAGCAGCACGTTACGCGTGAACTCCTTACCATTCGCCATCAGCAGGGCAAGTTGATCGGAAAAATGAATGCCATGGGGTTTGAATTGCAAGAACTGGCTCACGTAGAAATGCGCACCATGGACATCCTAAAAACTTCCGAAATTGAAGGAGAACAACTTGACAAGCCGGAAGTGCGCTCTTCCGTAGCGCGACAGCTGGGCTTAGATTTCCCGGGACTTGTACGCTCATCCAGACAAGTAGACAGCCTCGTGAATATGATGCTGGATGCGACAGAAAATTTCGAAAAAAGTATCACGCAAAATCGGTTGTTCGGTTGGCACAGATCCTTATTTCCGGACGGCTATAGCGGTGCTTATAAAATAGTAACCGGAAAGTGGCGCGATGATGCTACCGGGCCCATGCAAGTTGTTTCCGGACCTTTAGGACGTCAGCGTGTTCACTTTCAAGCACCGCCGGCTTCTTCCATTCCTAGACAGATGAAAGCGTTCTTACGCGAAGTCAACGTATCGCGAACGGATTGGATCATCAACTCTGCGCTGGCACACATCAAATTCCTCACGATACACCCGTTTGACGATGGCAATGGACGTATTGCACGTGCACTTACCGATCTTCTTCTTGCGCGTTCAGATGGACAATCCAAACGCTTTTACAGTATGTCGGTGCAAATACAAAAAGAACGCAAACAGTATTACGACATACTCGAACGAACTCAAAAAGGATCGCTTGATATTACGGAATGGATGGATTGGTATTTGGGCTGCCTGCAACGTGCTATTGCCAATTCCGAACAACTGTTACAAGCTGTTGTTTTTCGTCACGATTTTTATTTGAATCATGCTGCACATTTAAACAATGAACGGCAACGTAAAATGATACAAAAAGTGCTGGGCGGATTTGACGGAAACATCACAACCAAGAAGTGGGCAAAAATCTGCAAATGCTCGGAAGACACCGCACTGCGCGACATTCAGGAACTGGTTTTAAATAGCGTATTGGTTAAACTTCCTCAGGGTGGACGGAGCTCTGCGTATGAGTTGAATAAAGCAATTATCAAATAAAAGCAGGGAAAGAAGTGCTACACTCCTACTTCAACACCACCAATGAATCACCTTGTAACACCGGGATAACCGTAGTTAAATCGGGTTGCAGGCAATAGCGAATATCATCTTTCAAATTCAGTCGCGCCAAACGTTCTTTATGCGAGGCGCGTGCCAAAAATTTCATCGGATCTTTTTCAGCCATCTGATACAAATAATTCAACGCCAGACAGCCATCACCCAAACGATAATCGGGACGACGCTTAATGAGCTCTGCGGTTACAGCACCGGCGAATAAAGAATCCTCCAGATTGAAACGATTCTTCCAGCCGGAACACAACAACAATACATTGCTATTTTGTTCATGCAACCAATTGCACAATGCGGTAATGTTGGTAAACGCTCCGACAACAACCATCTTGGCATTACGTGCGGCTTCAATAGCTTGTGTTCCGTTGGTGGTGGTGAGTGCAATCGTTTTACCCGCAAGCGAAGGATCCATGTAGTCGAATGGTGAATTACCAAAATCGAATCCTTCTACTTTGATGGCATCGCGCTCTGCACCGGCTAAAAAACCTTGATTTTGCAAGGCTTTCGCTTCCTCCACAGTAGCAACGGGAATGATACGTGCTGCTCCGTTATGCAAAGCAGTGCAAATTGCCGAAGTAGCACGAAGAATATCAATTACCACTACAATGCTATCCGTATCTGCGTAAACAGGATACAACGCCGGCGAAAAACAGGCGTCTATTTTAGGCGGTTTCTGTTCGCTCATAAAAAAGTTTACTTCTTCAGGAACGGAATTTTTACCACCACAGCCTTCAACGCCTTATCACGAACCTTCACGTAAATTTCAGTTCCCACTTTCGCATGCGCTGTTGCAACGTAACCCATGCCGATTCCTTTCTGTAAAGTTGGCGACTGCGTACCGGAAGTAACTTTACCGATTACTGTTCCTTGTGCATCAGCAATTTCGTAATCATGACGCGGAATACCACGATCAATCATTTCAAAACCAACCAGCTTGCGGGAAACACCTTTTTCTTTGTGTTCCAACAATATTGACTTATCAATAAATTCTTTATTGAATTTAGTAATCCAACCTAAACCGGCTTCGATAGGTGATGTGGTGTCATCAATATCATTACCGTATAAGCAGAATCCCATTTCCAAACGCAAGGTATCGCGCGCGCCCAAACCAATCGGCTTAATGCCGAATTCAGCTCCTGCTTCAAAAATTGCGTTCCAAATAGTTTCCGCAACTTCGTTATCGAAATACACTTCAAATCCGCCCGCTCCGGTATATCCTGTATTCGAGATTACGACATTGTCCACGCCGGCAAATTTGCCTTTCTTAAAGTGGTAGTAAGGCACTTCCGACAAATTGATGTCCGTCAATTTCTGTAACGTTTCCAATGCCTTTGGCCCTTGCACTGCAAGTAGTGAAGTACGATCAGAAATATCTTTCATCTCCACACCAAATGTGTTGTGCTTGGAAATCCAATTCCAATCTTTTTCAATATTGGAAGCGTTTACTACCAGCATGTATGTCTTTTCATCAATGCGATACACCAACAAATCATCAACGATACCGCCATTACCGTTAGGCATGCACGAATACTGCACACGACCGTCGAACAATTGTGTAACATCATTCGTAGTTACGTACTGAATCAAATCCAACACACGGTCGCCTTTCAAAATAAATTCACCCATGTGCGACACGTCGAATACGCCTACACCATTGCGCACAGTGTGATGTTCATCATTTAATCCGGCATAAGAAACCGGCATGTTATATCCTGCAAACGGAACCATCTTGGCTCCTAATTGAATATGTGTAGCTGATAAGGCGGTGCTTTTTAATGTTGTTGTCTCTGACATAATTTATTTTTTAGAAGTCCAAATTTACGCTTAATACCTACTCCCTTGTTGTCATTCGTTGAAACAATTCCAGATACTTTTTCTTCCACACATCCACCGAATACCTATCCAAAACTGTTTTGCGGGCTTGCTTTCCCATTTCTTTGCCCCGGTCCGGATGTTCAATTAAAAACTGAATGGCCTTCACCCACTCGTCTTCCGTATCGGGCAGAAATCCGTTTACACCGGTGGTAACAATTTCCGTATTTACACCCACAGGCGACATCAACGGTGGAACTTCCATGGCCATGTACAGCAATCCTTTCAAGCCGCATTTGCCTTTCGTCCATTCGTCGTCCGGCAAGGGCATCAATCCCACATCAAACCGGCTCAATTGCTCCAATTCCACTTGCGGCGTCCATGCAACACCTGTAATATCCAATTCTGCGTTGCGATAATTACCGTCGCCTACAACACGAAATTCAACACGATTGCCGTATTGGGCTTTAATACGTTTCAATGCAGGAACGACCACTTCAAAATGTTTTATGGTGGTAATACTACCGCTCCAACCGATCACAAATTTATCTTTTGCGCGTTCGGGCAATGGACGGTACCATTCCGTATCCACTGTACTTGGAATGATCGTCACATCATCATTAAATGTGCTTGCATAATCTGCCAAGTAACGGTTTCCCGCAACCACGGCATCTGCAAGGCCAATCAAATTAGACGTCTTGGTCGGATTTTTCAACCAACCGATCAGTTTATTCGCATCCGATACATCCAACCTCCAAATAGCATCATCGAAGTCATAAATCACCGGTACATCCAAATCGCCTAAAGCTTCTTCAAAAAACGTGTTACCTGTTAATAAAGCTTCGCGAACAATAAATATCAAATCGTAAGACGCAATATTTTTTAAATCCCGCTTACGATGTGCGAGTGATTTTTGATGAATGAGGAATTTTTTCCAGTAATGTCCTTTGGTGTACAGCACGGCATCGTCTTTCTCGTTAATGAAATACGATAACGTACAGTCGAACCCGTGATCCCGCAGAAAGTCGAGATATTGTTCAATACGAAAGCGCTGATTGGGCGCCCTTCCGGGACGATGCGAAGCAACCACAAGCACCTTTCGTAACGACATATTGCGAAAATACGAAGGCTTTTTACAATTCAGTCACATCTTCCCGTTTTGGCGGATCCCGGCTATGAAACAAAACGTGTTAATATGTTAACTTTACACCGTGCTAAATCTCAACGAAGGATATACCCCGCGATGGATCGTATGGCTCATTGATTTGGGTATTGTCGTCCTAAGTTTATTGGCGGCGTTCTTGCTGCGATTTGACTTCAGCATTCCTCAAGTTGAAATTGATCAGTTCCCGATTCTTATTCCTACCATTCTGTTGATACGTGGTGTTAGCTTCTTGCTGGCACGCATTCCATGGGCCATTGTACGTTACACCGGACAACGTGATGCCATTCGTATACTGATCACCGTTCTTTCCGGATCTGTTTTGTTTCTGGTGCTGAATCAAATTACGGTGCGCACAGCATTACAGATTTACATTGTTCCGCATTCTATCATTGCAATTGAAGCGCTCACTACAACATTTGCGATGATCAGTTCCCGACTGATTTTTAAGTCGCTGTGGATGGAGTACAAAAACCCGAATCGTGAAAAGCGCAGCGTATTAATTTTTGGTGCAGGCGAATCGGGCATTATTACCAAACGCACGCTGGATCGGGATGCGGGAACGAAATACAAAGTGCTGGGTTTTATCGATGACGATCCTGCTAAAGTGGGCAAAAAATTAGAAGGTGTTACCATTTACGGAACCGATAAGCTACCTGATTTGCTGAACAATAATGATGTGGCGCATGTGATCATTTCCGTTCAGAACATGCCGGCTTCGCGCAAACAGGAAGTTGTTGAATTGTGTTTGAAATACAATGCCAAGGTTTTAAATGTGCCCCCGGTAAGTAATTGGATAAACGGCAATTTAAGTTTCCGTCAAATTCGTAAAGTGAAAATTGAAGAGTTGATGGAGCGTGATCCGATTCAACTGGACGAAGAAAATATTCGCGAACAGATTCACGACAAAACAGTTCTTATTACGGGAGCAGCCGGATCCATAGGTAGCGAAATAGCGCGACAAGTAGCGTCATTTCATCCCGGTCATTTGATATTGTTGGATCAAGCAGAGTCGCCGCTGTATGAACTGGAGTTGGAATTGAAAGATCATTTTCCAAAACTGTCATTTGAAGTTGTGATGGGTGATGTGCGCAATAAAGAGCGCATGGAAAATGTCTTCCGCACGTTTCGTCCGGAGTTAATCTATCACGCAGCTGCATACAAACACGTGCCCATGATGGAAAATAATCCGTCCGAATCAATACTGACGAATGTCTTGGGAACACAAATTTGCGCGGATTTAGCAGTACACTACAACTCTAAAAAATTCGTGATGGTTTCTACCGATAAGGCGGTGAATCCTACGAATGTGATGGGTGCATCAAAACGTATTGCAGAAATGTACGTGCAGTCGTTAAATGCGGTTAGCGGTTCTACCAAATTCATTACTACACGATTCGGCAATGTATTAGGCTCTCAAGGATCGGTAATTCCGCGCTTCCGCCAACAAATTGAAAACGGAGGTCCGGTTACGATTACTCATCCTGAAATTACACGCTTCTTCATGACTATTCCTGAAGCCTGCCGATTAGTGTTGGAAGCAGGATGCATGGGGCAAGGCGGTGAAATTTACATTTTCGATATGGGCGAGTCGGTGAAGATTAAAGACCTTGCCGTGAAAATGATTCAGCTTTCGGGATTGGAACTGGATAAGGATATAAAAATTGTTTATACCGGCTTACGTCCGGGCGAAAAGCTGTACGAAGAATTGCTGAATAATTCGGAGAATACGCTACCTACGCATCACGAAAAAATAATGATAGCGCGTGTTACCGAATATCCGTACGACAAGGTGAAACAACAATTAAAACAATTAATTGAATTATTCGACAAGCAGGATAACGTGGCCATTGTTAAACAAATGAAACAAATGGTTCCCGAATACATCAGTAATAATTCTGTTTTTGAATCATTAGATCAGAAGTAACGTGAAGAAGCACCGTACGCCCATTCAAATTCGTTTTAAAGATGTAGATGCCTTGGGGCACGTCAACAATGCGAATCATTTAACCTATTTTGAGACAGCTCGTATCGATTATTTCCGCGCCGTAATCAGTGTACCTATTGATTGGGAAACGGAAGGCATGATTTTAAAGCACCAATCGGTAGATTACAAAAAACCGATATTGTTAAACGACCAAATAGCAGTGGACACGTGGTTTGTTCGGGCCGGTAATACCAGTTTTGAATTGCATTATTCGTTGGTGCGCATCAATAAAGACGGATCAGAAACGGAGATGGCCAGCGGAACTTCAATTATTGTGTGCTACAACTATAAGGAGCAACGCACGACACCCGTTCCGAAAATTTGGGTGGAAAAGATGGGGATGTAAAGTGTGGATTTGAAGATTTCGAGGCCACTAAGTCACTAAGGCACAAAGATTCACGAAGCGGTGCACCATCCCTCCATTGGAGTCCTTCAGACGAAGCATCGGGACACTAATCCACCAATTCACTCGGTATTCCTACGGACTTACCAAATTCAAACTAATATTAAAATAAAGTGGATTCGTCAATTGGTTTACCATCACGTAAGGTGCGTCGCTGACAAGTCCAAAGCCGCGATAAATTTCAGCTCCGTCCGCTAAACGATCTACATCATAACGATAGTTGATGCGGTAACCGGCTTGTACCGACACCCAAACGAACCCTTTAAGAGAAAATTCATACATCAAACGCAAACGAATTTCACCACGACGGATTTCCAAATCTTCACGTCGCATATCGTAATTCGCTGACGGCTCGTTGTTGCGATACAATCGGTAACTCTGCCCTTCCAGTTCATATCCGGCGAACAACATGTTACGACTGTTGATTGTTCTGCGCACATGTGCACGAGCGGGAAATAAAATTTCTGTGCCCCATTTGTTGGAAGCATCGGTCCAGTTGTACAACACAATCGGGATGTAATTCAATTCCCCGACACGGTAAGTTCTGGCTACACCAATACCCCACTGTTTGCGCTCTGTAGGTCGTTTACCCCAAATAGCGGCAGCAGAATATTTTAAATATTTAGCCGGCATTAATTTCGATAATTGAAAATCACCACTCATATCCGCAGAACCTTGAAACAACAAAAACTGTTTGTCGTTAAGCGGTTTAAATACAGTGGTATTGATGCCCATCGTGCGCAAGCCGTTATCGCGCAAGGCCGTTAACATCGGATTGCTTAACGAATTGCCATCCTTAAATTCGTATTGCTGCTCCCAGTAGTTCGCGCCCAATTGCCACACCAGACTGGTTTTGGAAACTACCGGTATGTTACAGGCTAAACGTAAGCCATGAGAATATGCTACTTCACCGGTATCGGGATTAAAATTTCCCCAGGGTGCAAAGGTCGACTGCGTACGCAAGGAATCCGCGATCATTTGATAACCCATTTGGTAATCGTAACCGACGGAAATTAATTTCGCGGGACTTAAACCTTCTATTTTCGGGCTACAGAAACGCTTTGCGCCGTCGTCTGCAAAACCAACATTATCATACTGGCTGTAATCTTCATCGTCTCCGGCACCACCTGTAGTGTCAACTTGTGCATGAAGTGAAAAGCAGGACAATGCCAATAATGCAACACACCACGTACGCGTGATGCTGACTGAGTAGCGTTTTAACATCATGATTATTTCTTAACGACCAATCGTTTCCAAATGTCGGTGCGACCCAAAGCCGAAACACCGATATAACCGCGAATTTCCAGGGTGTTTTCGTCGGTCATTTTGATTGTACAACTGTAGGTACTGCCGTTCAACGGATCGTAAATAGTACCGTCAGCCCATTCGTCTTTGCCTTTGTACACGAAGTCTTTTAGCATACGATACCCTTTCAACGGCACATTGCGCAAGCCCGGGTCAGGGTTGTTCTTATCTGTTTTAGGCTGGTTGGTTTCCGGGTCAATCGGTTCCTTCAACCACACAATTTTCCCGTAATACTTCGACCCGATTTTTTCCACTTTCACACGGGCACGTCCGTTACTTGGCTCCCAAACACCCAAAAGGCGATCGCCGTCTTTCGTGTCTTGCACAAATCCCGAAAACAATCCTCCGAAGAGAATAACGACCAATGCTACAATAAACTTTTTCATTCTCATTAGATTTTAGTTTGACGAACAAGATCTGTTATACAAATTGTATTCCCAAATTTCGTTTAGTGGTAAGTAAGTTCAAATTCGAAAGATCCCTTAAAGGTGATGTCCTCCTCAATATCCGCAGCCAAACCGGCGTCCACCACGATATAGAATTGTTTTTCCTTAAAATAATCATCCGCATTGGCCTCCAACGAAGGTTTTAACTTTACCGCAGTTGAACCCGGCGCAATGGGATTCAATACCGCCAGTTCCACCATCTTCAGATCCGGATTATCACCTGCAAGACTTACCACAAACGAGTTGATCCCGTCAAAATTCGCAGAATCCGCAGCTGTAATTTGTGCAGATTTGAGCACCGCTCCCGTAATTTCTGAACCTTCGGCGTATTTGTCGCCAAGAATAGACTTTAAATCTACTGCATAAGTGTATTGCGCAGGATTAGAACCTTCGAACAAAGGTCCGCTCAATGTAAATTCAACGTTCTCAATTTTGAGTGTTGTTTTTTCACCACCACCGCATCCGGCGAGCACAGCGGCAAACAGTACGATTAACGTGTAAACGATTTTTTTCATGCTGCAATTTATTAAATATTCAGGCATTCCTGACTCGATCACGTCAAGCTCAATCGTGCGTTGATCCGCTTTTGACGATAATTCTCAATAGGTCTTACTACCGCGTAATACAGAATAATCGCAAACAAGAAACTCGAAACCACACACGCGATTCCGAACCAGGCCATGTGCTGCGTATTCGTGAAAAAATATTGACGCCACAGAAACATGATAAAGTGATGACTGATATAAATCGGGAATGACAATTCACCGATCCAACGATCCCATTTTACATTTTTGGAAATCAAAAAAATGAACGGCAATGAAGCCCAGAAAATCAGGTAGAAGACCCACATGCGCACCGGCTCTTTCAGAAACTCGGCATGCGGATAATAAACTACCAAAAGCGGTATGAGCAACCACAACCCTTTAAGAACATTCGTATTCCATTGTTGGTCGCGAATTTCGCGATATACGAGATATGCTAAGCTGCCGGCAAGAAACAAGGCCAGTTCGCTCGGGAAGAACCGATATGTCCACGGATCGTAATACAGAAAATGTTGATGTGACAAATAATAACGCAATAACAATGCACCCATCAGTATCGACAACTGTACGAACCACTTCGTGCGCAGAATAAACGGTGCGAGGATGTAAAACGTCAACTCCACGCCAACCGACCAAATTTGCGGCACCAATAAAAGCTGAAACACCATGGGCTTGGTTCCGTATGGATCCGTCGTCGGATACAACATGCCCGTTTCGCGGTTGAGTCCGGCAAACAGCAACCAATCGGCACCAATCAAAAGCACATTAGCAGCGATTAATTCAATAATGGTAATCGTGCTGAGCTGATCCCACTGCGCAGTCCAGAAATAGAGATAAAACTGTTTATCGAAAAACAGCATTCCGCCTAAACTGATCAACAGTGAAAGTATCAGACACACCCAATATGCCGGATAAATGCGAATGAAACGACTCGTCAGAAATAATTTGTAAGAGCCTTTTCCTGCTTTGTATTTTTCATTCAGGATCATAGCCATGTAAAATCCCGAAATCATGTAAAACGCTTGTACGGCAACCGTTCCGCCTACCAGACGTTCACCAAAAATGTGATACGAATGATACACTACAACAGCCAAAGCCAGTAATGTGCGTATAGATCCCATCAGCCGTGAACGGTTTCTTTTTTGCCGTAGCGGGAAATTACCTCAGCTTCATACTCCAAAAATTCTTTCCAGCGTTTATCGACATCCACACCTTTACCGTATTGACGAGCAAAGGTGATGAACGTAGTATAATGTCCTGCTTCACTGATCATCAAATCGCGATAGAAGGCGGCTAATTTTTCATCTTTAATATTTTCGGACAATACACGAAAACGCTCGCAACTTCTGGCTTCAATCATCGCTGCAAATAATAAACGATCGACCAAGGTTTCTTCTTTACCACGATTCGGAATTTTAACGAAGAGCAGCAATTCGTTCACGTAATCATCTTTTCGTTCTTTCCCGAGCACACCTCCGCGTTCAACAATTAGGTCGTGTACTTGTTGAAAGTGCATCATCTCTTCCTGCGCAATGGCTGACATTTCTTTAACCAAGTCCGAATATTCCGGATAATGAATAATTAAAGAAATAGCATTGGATGCTGCTTTCTGCTCACAATACGCGTGATCAGTAAGAATCTCTTCAATATTACTTTCCACGATATTCACCCATCGCGGATCGGTTGCCATTTTTAAGCCTAACATTTTACGCTAATTCTGTGGTGTAACGTCTCATTAAAGGACCGCTGGATAAACTGGTAATTAATGCCATGATTACCAACGCTACAAAAACGGTTTGCGAAATTAATCCCGCATCATACGCCAAAGTGCCCAGAATGATTTCCATAGCACCTCGTGCATTTAAGCCAAAACCTATTGCCATTGAAGAACGACGGTCAATTCCTGCCAATCGTGCACCAATTCCTGCACCGGCAACTTTTCCTACAAATGCCAACACTAAAATGATGGTTACTGTTAACCAATCGAAATGTTCAATAAAATTGACTTTTAACCCGATGGAAACAAAAAACAACGGTGCGAAAAAGTTGGTTACAAATTGGTGAATGATTTCGCGCGCTTGTTCGCGTAAGTGTACCGAATCACCAATGGCAATTCCTGCTATGAATGCACCCAAGATCGCATGAATGTGAATGCTCTCCGTGAACGCTGCACTGAACATACAAACACTCATGCACAACGCCAACACGCCACCTGGCCATGACAATTTAGTTTGCACCCACGGTAAAACTTTGTCAATTATTTTTCGACCCACAAACAGCATGAATGCACCGAAAGCAAGAATAGCAACTACCGTAGTCCAGACACTCATGTGTTCTGCGCCGTTCTTTCCTGCATAACTTAAAATAAATGAAAACACCAACCACCCCACCAAATCATTGAACATAGCGGAAGCAATGATAATCATTCCAATATTCGTTTTGAAAAGATTTAAATCCATCAAAATGCGTGCGATAACGGGCAACGCAGAAATGGACAAGGCTGTTCCGAGGAAAATCGGGAATATGTATCCTTCACCTTGTGTTGCTGTTAATCCGAACCATTCCGGTTTCCACCATGCAATACCGAAACCCGTCGCAAAAGGAATGATCATACTTCCCAAACCTGTAGTTATTGCAGCTTTACCTTGACGAAGCACCATCGGTAACTGTACTTCCATACCTGCTACGAACAACAGCAGAATCACTGATAAACTTACGATCCCGTCAAGCGCAATGCTAAAATGCGGATTAGATTTAAGCGGAAATAATGTATTGAATAAATCGGGGTGAAACGTTCCCAAAATTGTCGGACCTAATGCAATACCCACAAGCAGCTCACCCATTACTACCGGCATCTTCCAGCGTTTACCTAACTCCGCAACAATACGCGAAAGGATTAGCATTGTGCCGATAGCCAGCAGTAATGCCACTAAATCTGTATTGTTGAGCTTTTCCACTAAACGGATTCGTTTACGCGAGAGTGTACGATCAATACATTGCAAGGAAGATCTTCAAGGATGTATTCCATGTCGTGTGTAAATATGCGATCGATGATTCCTAATTTTTGATCCGGAGAATTAACGACTAACAAATTGGCTTTTTTCTGTTCGGCATATTGACGAATGGCATAACCCGGTTTTCCGGAGATGGTCTTTTCGCAAATTTCCATAGCGCCCTGACGCTGACAACGCGTAACGATAGCATGAACACGTTCCAACTCTTCCGCTTTGTTTTCTTTCTTAATGCGTGTCATTTCACCCGCTGTGGCTTCATCCGCCATGGTCATCGCTAATCCGGGCTGATGAATTTCCGTTACGACAAATACATCCGTTGTGTGTACACATTTACCGAAATACACTGCAGTGTTGATAGTATGCACCGTTTTAGGATTCTCGACACCGTTCACCACCATTTTTTTATACGTAGTGCCCTCTTTGGATGGATCAGTTAGCAATAAAACAGAACATTTGGCTTTACGGGAAATCTTTCGAGCCACCGAACCTAAATAGTATTGCAACAATGATTCTTTTTTCATCGCACCCAAAATGAGCAAATCCACTACATTAAGTTTGCATAGATGCAAAAGAGAATCTACCGGATCGCCGTCGTTCCACAGAATACGGTACTGATCTTCTTTCAGTTGGAGTTTCGTTACCAAGTCATCCAACTTCGATTCTTTATTACGTGTGCGCTCTCCGATATGAATAAGTAACAACTTGGCATTACAGGCTTTCGCCAAAAGTGCACCTTCGGTAACAATCGCTTCCAATCGCGGAGAAAAAGCAACCGCAACTGCAATCGTTTCAAAGGGATACGAAGCGCGGCGCTTGAGTTTGGAATAATCCATGGAAATCGGTTAAGATCAGTTGCAAATATAGGAGAAACACCTGCTTGCATGAGGATTTGTGTGAACGCTATGGAAATCTAATGATCTGATCAGACGGCAAATACTGACTAATATCATATCTATACATGTTTGCGGTCATTATTACCACTACTTTTGCACCCCAATTTTGCACAACCCCAAATAATCTAGAGTGCAACCTCTTATGAAAAAACAGCTTACTCTGGCTGTATTTGGCTTCTTATTGAGCCTGATAACAGCAAATGCCCAAGCACCAACGTGCCAGTCGAACGTGCCTTTCTGGCAAGTAAACTTAACCGGACAACCGCAAGGAACAGTCTATATTCCCTTACATAGCAGGCAAGGCGATTGTTGCACGGACAACAACTGTACTTCTATTGAAGTAACTCTGGACACCGGTGCCGCTATGATTGAAATGGGCTTCGATTTGGTGAACCATCCCAACCAGGCAATTCCCAGCGGTTCTTTGCGTTACCAGGTAAATTGCGGTCCACAGACTTTGCCTGGTGTACCAATTTGTATTTCGGGTGTAGGCCCGCATTACGTGACCTTCTGTAAGCCGGGAAATAACCCCAATGCGTATTACATTCGTTCAATTGCAAAACCGACCTTCCCAAAGCCTGATAGCGTTCGTGTAGGTTGTTCTAAACCACTTGTGCTTTTAGGCTTGGTTGATCAAATTGGAAATCGCCCTACGTGGAATTCAATTTTCCCCGGACCTGCGGGAGCATTTAACTCCTGGTTAAATACCACTCAAGGTGATACCGTAATTTATACACCACAAAATAGTTCTGTACCGTTTGTAGATTACTTGGTTTGTGGAAACCCTATTGCAACAATCTGCGGATATGTTGCAGTTTGTGATACCGTTCGTGTTTACAACTTCGATCAATTAATTCCGAGCGCATTTCCGCAAGTGGGTCAATTTTGTGTTGGAGGTCCGGGAGTTACATTTACAGGCTCAGCAACGGGCGGCATTGCGCCATACTCCTTTATTTGGAGAAATTCATCTTTATCAACGGTTTCAACAACAAATACGTTCTCCACAAATATCGGAGGAAGCTACAGTTTAGAAATTCGCGACATCCTATACGATGCGACATATTGTCCAAGTACACCAATACCGGTAACGGCAATTGCTGTTCCACCTCCTGTAGTTAATGCCGGTCCGGATCAAACATTGTGCGTTGGGGCATCTGCTGTTCTTAATGGTTCTGTTTCTAATGCGGTGAGCGGACAATGGACCGGTGGTGCCGGAACGTTTACACCAAATGACACATCCTTATTGGCGGGCTACACACCAACTCCTGCAGAATACGCGGCAGGACAAGTTACTCTTACACTTACCTCACGTTTCCCGGGAGCAGGTTGTTCAAACGTAGCGGATCAAATTACCTTGTTCTTCCCTCCGGCTCCACAAGTTGCTGTATCCGATATACAAGTTAATTGCTTCGGAAGTACCGGAACTTTAGGATCTATTACCAGCGGCGGCGCAGGAGCACTCACATTTAACTGGAGCAATGGTGCAACCACAAGTTCTATTGTCGCAGGTGAAGGTACTTATTGCTTAACTGTTGTTGATACGCTAGGTTGTACTGCAACAGATTGTGGTAATATAACTGAACCATCACCGCTCACGATTACCATGAGTAGCACTGACGTTACAGTAAATGGTGGAAACGATGGAACAGCCACAACAATCGTTAGCGGCGGAACAGGTCCATACTCGTACAACTGGTCTCCGGGTAATCCTACAGGAGATGGAACAGCATCTATTTCAGGTTTAGTGTTTGGCATATATACAGTTGTTGCAACAGATGCTAATGGTTGTACAATTAATTCAAGTGTCGTTGTTAACGAACCACGCTGCAATACATTCCAAGCATCTGCTACTTCCACGAACGTTAATTGCTTCGGGGGAGAAAGCGGTGCTGCTGCAGCAATCGTTAATAGCGGAGTTGGCCCATTCAGTTTCCAGTGGAATAGCAATCCTGTCCAAAATACTGCTATAGCCACCAACTTACCGGCAGGTGTTTACCAGGTAACAGTAACTGATCTTAGCAATGGTTGCGTAGATATTGTAAACGTTACAATTACTCAACCTACTCAATTATCAGCAACAACGACACAAACCAACGTTACGGCTATTGGCGGTAATAATGGATCCGCAACAGTGAATCCATTTGATGGCACCGCTCCATATACTTTCCTTTGGAGTAATGGTCAAACCACTCAAACCATTAACAACTTAGTTGCCGGAACATACAGTGTAACAGTTACCGATTTTAATGGCTGTACTGCCACTAACACAGTTATCATTAATCAGCCTCCATGTAATAATTTGACAGCAGCTGTTTATCCTAATGCTGTTACCTGTAACGGAGGTTCAGACGGAAGCGCAAGCGTTACTGTTTTATTCGCGAATAACCCATTAACCTATTTGTGGAGTAATGGAGCTACGACATCTTCCATCAGCAATGTACCCGCAGGTGTATACTCGGTAACAGTAACAGATGCATTGAACTGTCAGGCCTTTGTACAATTTACAATCACTGAACCGTCTCCTTTATCTGTAAATGCGGCAGCTTCCAACATTACGTGTTTCGGTTATCACAACGGAACATTAGAACTATTTGTTTCAGGTGGTACATTCCCATACAACTACTCTTGGTCAAACGGTCTTTCCGTTCAAGATCAAATTGATATGGGAGCAGGAAACTATAGTGTTATCGTTACTGACGCTAACGGGTGTACTGCAAGCACTTCTGCTATCATCACGGAGCCCGGTTTACTAGTGGCTACGCCATCCATTACCGATGCTTTGTGTAACGGCGACAACAATGGCATTATTGATTTACAGGTTTCGGGAGGTAATGGAGGTTATACGTACTTATGGTCCAACGGTCAAACGACTCAAGACCTAAGCAACTTGACATCCGGATTATATACCGTAACGATTACCGATTTAAATGGATGTACTGAATCCAGTCCGTTTACTTATTACGTACCCGAACCACCTGTAGTTACTGCAACCGCAACTGTGGATTGTCCGATTCCGGGAAGTGGGCAGGCATTGGTACAGGTTACGCCTGACGGAGGCAACAGTGTTGTCAACTATCAGATTTCGTATGACAACGGAAGCACATTCCAACCGGTGGGTAGTTATTCTATCTTATTACCGACTGATAGCGCTTACCAAATTCAGGTTACAGATTCTTTAGGATGTACATTACCTCTTTCATTACCGATAGATATTGATCCTGAGGTGGAAATTTTATCGATCAATTTCAATCCATGCGTTGCTGACAACGTGACTTCTATTCCTGTAACCGTTAACGTTACCGGTGGAAATGGCGGACCAATCAGTATTTCAACTAACGGCGGTGTCACTTATCTGGCTCCGGGTGTTAATACCGTAAATCTTGCAACAGGTAATACTTATATCATTATTGCACGTGACTCTACCAACTGTATCTCATTAACAGATACGATCTTTATTCCGAATGAAATTGTTTTATCCGGAACGGTTCCATCCTTTGTAGGAGGTGTGAATGTTACGTGCTTCGGTGCTAACGACGGCAGCATTGACTTATCAGCAATCGGCGGTTTTGGAACATATACCTATGCATGGTCTAACTCGGCAAGCACGCAAGATGTAACAAATCTGACAGCGGGAACTTATTCTGTTATTGTTACAGATGCAAATGCATGTGCGGATACTATCGCGTTTACACTTTCTGAACCTGCAGTACTTGCATCTTCTGTTGTTTCAACAGGATCCTTTAACGGATTCGATGTGCCATGTAATGGAGATAGTCTCGGTGGAATTAATTTGACCGTAACAGGAGGAACAACTTCTTACACCTATGCTTGGTCGAACAGTGCGGCAACAGAAGATATCAGCACATTACCGGCGGGCACATACTCTGTAACTATTACTGATGCCAACAGTTGTACAACCACTCAAAGCATCACATTAACAGAGCCAACCTCCTTATCAATTGCCGCTAACGTAACACCAATCCTTTGTGCCAACGACAGTACAGGTGCTATAAACATCACAACTACAGGCGGTGTTACCAATTACAGTTTCGTTTGGAGTAACGGTGATGTTACGGAAGATTTATCGAATGCGCCTGCAGGAATTTATCAGTTAACTGTTACCGATGCAAACAACTGTGTTGCGACATTTTTTGACACGCTTGTTCAACCAACAGTATTAAGCGTAACAGGAGCTGTAACAAATCTTACTTGTTATGAAGCGGGCAACGGGTCAATCGATGTAACAACCGGAGGAGGAACAACTCCTTACAATTTTAACTGGAGCAATAACGCAACAACAGAAGATGTAACTTCATTAGAGGCCGGCACTTATAACGTTATCGTTACAGATTTCAACGGTTGTGATGACACATTAACGTTTACCGTAACACGTCCGGATTCATTAATGGCACAGTCTACAGTACTCACCAACTTCAACGGTTATTCTATTGATTGTTTTGGTAATTCGAATGGATCTGTTGATTTAACGATTACTGGTGGAACACAAGGTTATACCTACTTGTGGAGCAACGGTGCGGTAACAGAAGATATTTCTGCTTTAGAAGCCGGTGTTTATACGGTACTAATTACAGATACCAATTTGTGTACTGTTACAGATACGGTAACTATTACCCAACCTGACTCCTTGTTCATCACAGCTACGCCGGTTTCAGTTTTATGTAATGGCGCAGCAACAGGCAGCATTGACATTGAAGTAACAGGCGGTGTGCCGGGATTTGATTACATCTGGACTAACGGCGATACGATTCAGGACATTGCGAATCTTGCTGCCGGAACCTATCAGGTAACAATGACTGATAGCAATGGATGTGTAGTCGTAGAATCCTATACATTAACTCAACCTACACCTGTAGTAGTTGCTGATTCCGTAACCAACTTGTTATGTTTCCAAGACAGCACAGGTTCCATTAACTTGAATACTTCAGGTGGTGTTGCTCCGTACACTTACGGTTGGAGCAATGGTGCAATCACAGAAGACGTTGACAGTATCAGCGCCGGCAACTATCAGGTAATTGTTACCGATGCGAACAACTGCGTGGACACTTTATCATACGTTGTAACTGAACCAACCTTGTTGACAGGCACAATTGCATCCACAACGGATTTCAACGGATTTGATGTATCCTGCGCAGGTAGCACCAATGGTGGTATTGATGTTCAGATCAACGGAGGAACAACAGGATACACCTACGTGTGGAATACCGGTGATGTTTCGGAAGATTTGACTAACATCGGAGCCGGAATTTACACGGTTACCGCTACAGATGCTAACGGATGTCAGTTCGACACCACAATTACACTGACTGAACCTCCTGTATTGGTACTTAACGAGAATCACGTGAATGTTCCATGTAACGGATTTACAACAGGATCTATTGACTTGACAATAAACGGTGGTGTAACTCCATACACTTATCTGTGGTCGAACAATGCAACCACTCAAGATATTGACACACTCGGAGCAGGAACGTATAACGTGGTGGCAACAGATGCCAACGGATGTACGATAGATTCTTCTATCACCATTACAGAAAACGCTCCGATTATTGCGGTTACATCTTCCACTAACCTGCTTTGTTTCGGTGATGCAAGCGGATCAATTCAAATGACCATTACAGGAGCAACACCTCCATATACCATCCTTTGGTCAAATGGATCAAACGTTGAAGATCAAACCGGTTTATCAGCAGGAATTTATTCTGTACTTGTTACCGATTCGAATAACTGCGCATTTGCAGATACGTTCATTGTTGCAGAACCGCCACAATTAGGAATGTCATCTTCAGCATTGGTTTACACCAACGGATACAACGTTAGCGCGTATCAGGCAACGGATGGTTCAATTGATGTAACAGCAACAGGCGGAACAGCTCCATTAACTTATAGCTGGTCGAACGGACAAAACACAGAAGACCTAAACGGTATCGGTGCGGGAACATATATTGTTACGGTAACTGATGCGAATGGCTGTACGACTTCTGATTCTGTTACCTTACGTGAGCCGGTTGGTATTGATATGCCAACAGGTTTCTCACCGAACATGGATGGCAAAAACGACGCATTCGTAATTGAAGGTTTAGATGCGTTCAAAGACAACAAATTGGAAATATATAATCGTTGGGGCAACCTGGTTTACGATGCAGTAAACTACAACAACCAATGGAGAGGTACTTCCAACACCGGAGAAAATCTGCCTGACGGAACTTACTTCGTAATTCTGAACGTTAATGACGGTCAGATTATATTAACCGGATTCGTTGACTTACGCAGACAATAACCCCATAAAACAGCAAGATCATGAAAACAAAATATATCATACTCTTCGCATTGGCATTGTTCGCAGGAACAAGCATGCGCGCACAGCAAGATCCGATGGTAACGCAATACATGTTTAGCGGCCATTTCCTTAATCCTGCCTACGCCGGAAGTCACGACTACGCGAACCTGACCGTATTGGGCCGCAGACAATGGATGGGCTTTGATGGCGCACCGTTCAGCAGCTTCTTAAGTTTCGACATGCCGATTTCTAAAAAGAACATTGGCGTTGGTGGACTTGTTATGAACGATAACATTGGTGTAACGAATAGAAGTGAAGTAGCCGGAACATTTTCTTATCACCTGAAAATTTCTGACAAAGCGAAAATAGCTGTTGGTTTGCGAGCAGGTGTAACGTACTATCGTGCTAAGTTGACCGAGTTGCAAGTGTGGGATCAGCAGGATGAAGTATTCATGCAAAACGTTAACGGAAAAATTCTTCCGAACAGCGGCGCAGGCATTTATTTCTACATGCCACGATTCTACGCGGGTGTGAGTATCCCGAATGTGATTAACTACAAAGAAGGAACAGCTCTTGCTTTAAATATTGCAGGTGCGCCAAACTTAGAACGTCACTATTACGGAACTGCAGGTGTTGTAATTCCTGCCGGCAAGAACTTTGAAATTAAACCATCAGGTTTAGTTAAGTATGTTCCCGGCGCTCCAATCGAGTTTGATGCGAACATTAATGTGCTGATGTATAAAACACTTTGGATTGGCGGATCGTACAGAACAAATGACGGCATTCAAGGTATTATAGAATATCAGGCTACACCGAAACTACGAATCGGATATGCGTACGATATGGCATTAACCAACTTGCGTCGCTACAACAGCGGATCTCATGAAATTATGATTGCATGGGACTTCATCAAAGAAGAAAAAATCCGTTACAAATCTCCACGATTCTTTTAAAATTTTGAAGACTATGAATCTCACTACCCCCATACGCGGACTATTGGCACTATTCGCAGTTGTCGCATTATTAAGTTGCGGGAATCGAACATACAAAGCCGCAGAAAAACATTATTCAAATTACGAATTCGCAACTGCTGCAAGTTTATTCGAAACCGTTGTTAAAGAGCATCCGGATAACACAAAGGCGCAGTTTCGTCTTGCTGATTGCTATTATAAGGTGAATAAGCACAAGGAAGCTGAAGCTGCATATGCTAAGGTGATTACCTCACCTGAAACAACGCCTTATGATCAATTGACTTATGCACGTGTATTGAAAGAAAACGGCAAGTACAGTGAAGCGAAAAAGTGGTATGAAAAATACCTGCAGAGTGATCCCGGAAATCGTGCTGTTATCAATCAGATGAACTCTTGCGATTCTTCATTGCATGATTCCAAACTGTTACCGTTTTATGTGATTACTAAAATCAATTTTAATGTTGCAGGATCTGTTTTCAGTCCGGTAATTACAGGTGATACGTTGTTAGTAGCAGCCGAAGCTCCTGTTAAGAAAGAAGAGCAACACAGAAGTTGGACCGGACACGGCTACATGGACGTATATTTTGCAAATCCTGAAAAACCGGAACAACTCAGTCCATTAGGCGGTAATGTGAATACCGAATTGCACGAAGGACCTGCCGTACTTGCTCCAAGCGGGAAACAATTGTACTTCACCAGAAGTTATATGCTGGAGAAAGATCCTGCGAAAGCTAAAGACAACGACAACCACTTAGAGTTGTGTGTTGCAGAAAAAGGCAGCGATGGAAACTGGACAGTTATCAAATGCTTAGGTATGAATTCTCCCGAATATTCTTGCGGTCATCCTGCAATTACTCCTGACGGACAAAAGTTATTCTTTGCGTCTGATATGCCCGGCGGAATGGGTGGAACAGACATTTACTATTGTATTCTGGAAAATGGTTCCTGGTCAAAACCAATTAATGCCGGACCTGCAGTAAATACAAACGGAGAGGAAATGTTTCCGACCATTCATCAGCCATTTCCCGGAACTATTGATTTATACTTTGCATCGGACGGACATCCGGGAGCGGGTGGTCTAGATATGTTCAAAGCAGAAGTTAAAGGCAACAACATTAGTACTATTTCTCGCATGGAAGCGCCGTTTAACAGCGTGAACGACGATTTCGGAATCACTTTTAAGAAAGACGGCAAGTCCGGATACTTTTCAAGTAACCGCGGTGATAATACCGGGCACGACGATATCTATCACTTCAAACGTTTAGACCCTAAATATTTTGTTTCTATTGAAGTGAAAGAAAAAAACACCGGAGCACTTGTTCCTAATGCAGTTGTTGAAGTTTCTCATTCGCGTAAAGGCACCGTACAAAAAATGACAGCTGATGCGAACGGTAAAATTTTCTTCGAAGCCGATTCATCTACCAACTACGCAGCAGTAACTACAAAGGATGGTTATTTCAAAGCGTACGGCGCAGTAAACACCGGTGGATACCACGGACAGCTGATGGATACATCTTTCGTCACCTTAACTATTGAGCAAATTGTGCTTAACAAACCGATTCGATTGGACAACATTTACTACGATTACAACAAAGCGGATATTCGTCCTGATGCTGCAATTGAGTTGGACAAGCTCGTTAAGATCATGATAGACAATCCACAAATCAAAATTGAATTGAGCTCGCATACCGATTGTCGCGGAAGTGACACGTACAATGCGAAACTTTCTCAACGACGTGCAGAATCGGCTGTGAAGTATATCATTTCAAAAGGCATCGCGGCGAATCGTATTACTGCAAAAGGTTATGGTGAATCGAAACTGCTGAACGAATGCGATGACGGCGTGAAATGTACCGAAGAGCAACATCAGTTCAATCGACGCACCGAGTTTAAGGTTACACACATTCTTGCAGAAGGACAGCCTTTATAAGAACTTCTTTGCATCTTTGAAAAAACTTCAAACATGCATATTCAGGAAGCACAACAAAAGGTAGATGACTGGATCAAACAGTATGGCGTTCGTTATTTTAATGAACTGACCAATACTGCGATACTGATGGAAGAAGTGGGAGAAGTCGCCCGCATCATGTCCAGAAAGTTTGGAGAGCAATCATTCAAAGCCGGTGAAACGGGGGAGAATTTAGCCGATGAAATGGCAGATGTATTGTTCGTGCTGATTTGTTTAGCCAACCAAACAGGTGTAGATCTGGAAGCCGCATTAGTAAAGAATCTCGATAAAAAAACGAACCGCGACAAAGACCGGCATATTCAAAATCCCAAGTTATAAACTTGGGATTTTTTTATTTCTGAAGGTGTTGTTCCTCTGGCTAAGAGCAACATCTTTATCGGTTCAGAGAAATATCTTTGTTATCATTGTGTCATGTCTGAACACGTGTTTGACGTTATCGTTGTAGGTTCCGGTTGTACCGGGGCAATGGCTGCGCAAACACTTTTGGAACGCGGATATAAAGTATTAATGTTAGACGGTGGAAATGATGATCAACACTATCGGAATTTAACTCCTGACTCATCATTCACCGAACTCAGAAAAACAGACACACAACAACACCGCTATCTGTTAGGTGAACAATTCGAAAGTTTACCCGCGGAACAAGTAGGAACCGGAGCACAATTAACTCCGGCACGCGCTCATTTACTTAAAGATGTAACCGAACTACTTACTTCTCATTCTACAAGCTTTGCGCCAATGGAAACGCTTGCGTTAGGCGGCTTAGGTGCGGGCTGGGGCTTGGGGTCCTGCGTGTTTTCCGAAAAAGAACTCGAACAATGTGGCTTGCCGGTGGAGGCTATGCAACGAGCATATCAAGTAGTAGCAGATCGTATTGGAATAAGTGGAGACGCGGACGATGCACAACCGTTTACGTTTCGACATCTTCAGCGCATTCAACCGGCTTTACCGACCGATGCCGTTGCGCAAAAAATAGCACAACGCTACAGGGTGAATCGTTCAGTTTTACAACAACGACATTTTCATCTCGGACGCCCTGCGCTAGCATTGTTATCTCAGGACAAAGACAATCGCAAAGGAAATAACCTGCGCGACATGGAATTTTATGATGACAAAGAACTTTCCGCATATCGGCCTTGGATTACTATTCGTGAATTGCAACGTCATCCTAACTTCAAATTAGAGCAACGCATCTTCGTTACGCGATTTGAAGAACATGAAGAAGGAGTTGTTATACATGCGATGCATTGTGAGACTCAAACAGCAATACAATTCCGAGCCCGTAAGTTGGTATTGTGCAGTGGTGCATTAGGATCAGCTCGTATTGTTCTACGTTCTACTGATGATAAAAAACGAGTGCCATTACTGTGTAATCCGTATTATTATTTACCGTGCCTTGTTCCATCAATGCTGGGACAAGCCGGCGTTCAAAAACAATACAGTTACGCACAACTTTCCTTATTCCATGATAACAATGCAGCCGGGAATGATATCGCGATGGCTAGTTTGTACACTTATCGTTCACTGATGCTATTCCGATTGCTGAATGAAACACCGCTCAACATTCAGGATGGACGTGCGCTCATGCAATACCTCGCTCCTGCTTTGCTGATAGCCGGAATTCACTTGCCGGAACAATTCAGCGAAGGACAATACACAGAGTTGCGGCCTGATGCCGGTTCCGTAACCGGAGATCGTTTGCATTATTATTATCACCGCACTTCAGAACAAGAACGTAATTCTAAACAACGCGTAAGCTCGTATAAATGGGCATTGCGTATACTTGGTGCATTTCCTCTAAAAACCGTTTCACCGCAAATTGGGGCCAGCATTCATTATGCGGGAACATTACCTTATTCCGAAACACGTCAACATTTGACGTTACAAGAAACCGGTTTACTTCACGGAACCCAAAACGTATATGTTGCCGACGGTTCAGGATTTACTTTTCTTCCTGCAAAAGGTTTAACATTAACCTTAATGGCCAATGCGCATCGTGTGGCTTCCGGAGTTTAACATTATTTATATGTAGATACATATATTTATATTATCTTTGTGATATGAATCGTCGTGATTGGATAAAACTAACTGCCACAGGCGGAATCGGAGCACTCAGTATGTCGTTAACAGATCTTCAGCAACTCAAAGCCGGCGCGCCTTCACAACGCATGCCTTCTATTTTCATCGGACATGGTTCACCGATGAATGCCATTTATAACAACACATTTACGCAAGCGCTGAATCAACTCGGCAATAAACTGGAGAAGCCAAAAGCAGTATTGATGATTTCGGCACATTGGCTCACACGCGGAACACATGTTGCCATGCAAGCGAAACCAAAAACCATTTACGACTTTGGCGGATTTCCGGAAGCCTTATATCAGATTAATTATCCTGCACCGGGATCTCCCGAAATGGCAAAACAAACCATTCAAGCCGTTAAATCTATTCAGGTTCATGAAAACCACGATATGGGTTTAGATCACGGAGCATGGACGATACTTAAACACATTTGGCCTCAAGCAGATGTTCCCGTTTATCAACTCAGTATCGATTATTATAAATCGCCCGAATACCATTTCAATCTGGCGAAAGAACTCAGCATCCTGCGCGATAAAGGTGTTATGATTATGGGAAGTGGAAATATCGTACACAATTTGGGGATGGCTAACTTCCCGAATATCAATGGACCCGTTGACGCATGGGCAGCAGAGTTTGATACGAAAATTAAAAATGCGTTGGATAGCGGTAACGATGCTGCACTGATCAACTACCAACAGTACGGCAAAGTCGCACAACTGGCAGTACCGACGAATGATCACTTTCTACCTCTGTTGTACGTAACAGGCACATTGAACGCGAAAGAAGAAAAGAAATATATCTTCGAAGGATTCCAGCACGGCAATATTTCCATGCGCTCTTTCCTATCTGCTTAATCCTTGTGTATCTTGCAACGTGTCAAGAACAGTTGCCATAACAGGATCTTCAGGATTTATCGGTCAACACCTGTGCAAGCATTTTGCAAATGCCGGATGGAATGTTCTTGCTCTTCAACGCAAAGCAACTAATAATTCGCAAGCACGAATCACAGTTATTCCATATTCGATTGAAGACGAATTATCACCTGAACTTAATGCCGCAAATTGTATTATACATACGGCATATATTAAAGGACAGGATGACCGCGATGCTTATAACAAAAACGTAACAGCAGCGGAGCGCCTGTTAAAATGGGCGGAACAAGATGCCACAAGGAGAGTTCTTTTCTTGTCGAGTTTATCGGCTTTGGAAGATGCAACCTCAATTTACGGTCAACAAAAATTCCGAATACAACAACTCTTTGGACCTCCGCACATGGTTGTTAAACCGGGATTGGTTTTAGGTGAAGGCGGCTTGTTTGGTGAAATGAAAAAATACCTGACAAGTAAGAGCATTGTTCCTGTGTTCGGTAACGCCATGCAGCCTTTACAAACTATTCACGTTAATGACTTGTGCAAGTTTATTGAATTAGTCATGAACAATAATCGCGCAGGAACGTTCGTGGCGGCAGAAGAAGATCCTGTTCCCTACATTACGTTCTACAGTGAAATCGGGAGAATATTAAATAAGAAGATTCGTTTTGTGCGTATTCCGTTTTGGTTCATCAAAATGGCATTGCGACTAGCTTCATTATTCAGAATTAAACTTCCCATAACTCTTGATTCCGTTAAGGGGCTGGAACAGATGCGACATATTCCTACCAACAATTATGCTTTGCAAAACAACTTAACGTTGCGCAACTGGAAGGAAAGTTTAAAAGATGTAGCTACCCCGCAATAAATTTGTGCTTGTACAAACTCCGCAACAGTTCTATTTCTTCGGCTGTTGCGTCCCGGAATTCACCCGATGTCAATTCACCTAACCACAAATTGTAAATTCGAACACGAACTAACTGTTCCACCTCTAATTTTAATTTATAACACATTCTTCGAATTTGACGATTACGACCTTCTTTTAAAATAATTCGAAATTTATTGTCATCACAACGTTTAACAATAGCAGGTAACGTAACACTTCCCATAATTTCAATTCCCGAAGCTAACTGCTGCAATTCCTCATCCGAAATATTCCGATTCACGGTAACTTCGTACTCCTTTTCAATAGTATCGTGTGTTGTAATGGCCTTATACAACCGCCCGTCGTTGGTCATTAAAACCAAACCTTCCGATTCCTTATCCAAACGTCCTACGGGATACAAATCGTTCCAATCAGTTACGTGAAATAAAGAATTCGCCAAATCGGGATTTAGAGAACATTCCACGCCACCGGACTTGTGATACAAAACATAACGAAGCGACTTACCCTGCCTTACCACTACCGGTGTATCACGACCAACTACAATTCGATCAGTATATAGCAACGACAATTTAGCTTGTGTCGCCATACAATCATTTACGAATACTTGCTCTTGCTGAAGGAGCAGCGCCACCTCATCCCGGGATAATCTTAATTCGCGCATTAAAACCTTATCCAACGTACTCATAATGGCTCGAACGAATTAAATTGGTCTTTGCCACAACACCTTGCCCGATTCCATATCCACTGCGGTTATGCTCAGTTGATACACCATAATGAGCATGTTTTTGAAATACGTAAATCGTTGAAACCGAAATTCCGGATTTCCTTCCGAAAAGACAGTTTCAAAAACTCCGCGTTGGTCCGCCTTAGCGGGATCATAATACATCCCCGGAATACGTAACGTCCACAATTCGCGTAATCCCGAAGGTTCAACGCTCAAATAACTGCACATAAGTCCTGCAGTATCGCTGATCTCATTGGCATGCAACACCATTATATGATTCGTATCCGGTGCCAATATGCGATTATTAACGTCGAACGAAGCTCCGTTCATGCGTTCCATTTGACGTTCTAAATCGTCCTTCTCGCGTCCGAATGTTCGGTAATCGTTATATGCAACACGTTCTGCGTCGGGCGATTTCCAATTCGGATATTTTCCTTCTTTTAAAAATGGGAAACGTTGCTCCAATTTCACTAATGTATCCTGTGTTAAAGCAATTTTGGCAGCCAGCAACTTACGTTCCTTATCAATTAAGGCCGCAGTTCTTACAGGATCATTATCCAACAGTAATTGTGCGTTCAAATAATCCTTATCGGATTTACGCTCAGGACGAGAGCCTACCACAAATTTGCGTGGTTCACCGCGTAGCGTGAAGTAGCGGTCGTTATCCTGATACACATTAGTTGTGCGCTGATCGTCCCAACGCCAGGTTCTCCATTCTTCCGAGTATTCACTAAGCTGCTGATTCTTCAAATTATAAACAAATTTCCGCCCTTGACGATCGGTAACATGAATAACACCGGCGAACGCATCCAGCATGTAATAACTATTCAAACGAGCCCATTCCGGAAACGCAAACTGAAAATTTTTAAATGCTCCTGAACCCAATAAACTTTCTTGGGACTTTACAACATCTAATGTGGTAATGCTTCTGGCGTGAAGTCCCACGTCTTGTTGTGCACCAAACATCCAGATTAAACCATCATAGCAGCCCAAAACCAGTTTCTCTTCCTCTAATCCTTCTCCTATTTCCTGTCGTGCTTTCAACGCGCCCGTTTTCAAATCATATACCGATAAACGATATTCATTGTAACCTGAAATACTTGTAATTCCTCCACCCGACTTCTTGCTCGTGGCTTGAAAAACAGCTTCCTTACAAACCAGAAAGTCTCCTTCCTTGCCGGAATACACAAACACATCAATCACGTCATCAGCGCGATCTTCCATCACGTTTTTGTGAAAACACGAACTAAGTGCAAAAGCAACAATCAGGGCAAAAAGTAATCTCATTATTCTCTGTTTTTTGAATCAATCCAAATAGTCACAGGTCCGTCATTAATTAAACTAACTTTCATATCGGCACCAAATTTCCCTGTACCAACCGTTTTGCCGAGTTGCTCGCTCACGATTGCAATAAATTGCTCATACAATGGAATAGCCGTATCCGGTTTTGCTGCGCGGATGTAAGAAGGTCGATTTCCTTTCTTTGTGGCTGCGTGTAACGTGAACTGCGAGACGATAATAATATCTCCGTTAACGTCCTTCACGGATAAATTCATTACACCCTGATCATCATTAAAAATACGCAGCTGCACAATCTTCTGTGCCGTCCACAACAAATCTTCAGCAGCATCTTCAGCTTCAAAGCTCGCAAGAACAAGCAACCCCGAACTCATTGAAGACAAACAAACACCGTCCACATGAACTGCAGCTTCACTAACTCGCTGAATCAGTACTCGCATAATTTTAATTTTAATCGTATTCTTTTTCCAGTTCTTCTCCGTTCAATATTTGCAAATAACACTCGTAACGTGTTAACGCTATCTTCCCGACTTCAACACCGGCAATAACGGCACAGCCCGGCTCTTTGTCGTGAAGACAGCCGTTGTACTTGCAAGCTCCCAACAAATCACGCATTTCAGGAAAATAATGCGACAACTCTTCCTTCTCCATATCAACAATACCTAACTCCTTAATCCCCGGCGTATCAATGATCCATCCGCCTCCGCTCAATTCATGCATTTCGGCAAAAGTAGTCGTGTGCATTCCTTTACTGTGTACACGCGAAATTTCTCCCGTCTTTAAATTCAATGTAGGTTCCAATGCATTGATTAACGTGCTCTTCCCTACACCGCTATGCCCGGCAATTAAATTGATTTTACCTTGCATAAGTTCTTGCAACTGCTGAACATCACCTTCGTCAGAAGCTGAAATTAAATACGCCCCATAACCCAGGTTGCGGTACAACTGCATCAACTGTTCCACATAATCCAACTCGTCTTCCTCCAGCAAATCTTTTTTATTAAAAATTACGGATGCAGGAATTGCGTATGCTTCAGCCGTTACAAAAAAACGATCGATAAATCCTGTTGATGTCCGTGGTTCAATCAATGTCGCCATCACATAAGCATGATCGATATTCGCTGCAATGATGTGTGTTTGCTTGGATAATTTGGTAGAACGACGAATGATATAATTCCTCCGTTCGTGCAATTTGGTTATTACGTAATCGCCCTTGTCTTCCTCCACTTCAACTTCATCACCTACAGCAAACGGATTTGTATTTTTGACATTGAGCCCTTTAATGCGAAACAATCCTGCAATACGGCATTCCACACGCTCCACACGATCTCCCTTCAAAATACCAACGGTGTACCAACTTCCTGTTGATCTGATAACAATTCCTTTCATTGCATTAAAGGTACAAGTTCCCGTGAAGTGATGTATTTCCACAATTCATATCTGTTCTGCAATAAGTATTTGGTAAATTCGTTTAAAATTTATCGATTGTGTCCATAAAAGTTGAATATATCAGTAAGTTGTACGGCACGCAGCGCGCGTTAGACAACGTTTCTTTCGAAGTAAAGACCGGAGAAATCGTGGGGTTTTTGGGTCCAAACGGTGCGGGGAAATCTACCATGATGAAAATCCTGACCTGCTTTATTCCGCCTAGTGCAGGAAAAGCTTCCGTTAATGGATACGACGTCATGACGCAGTCGCTGGATGTGCGCAAAAGTGTTGGCTATTTACCGGAACACAACCCGCTGTATTTAGACATGTACGTGAAGGAATATCTTGAATTTATAGCCGGACTTCACAAGATCAATAACGTGCAACAGCGCATACGCGAAATGATTGACATTACAGGCTTGGAAGTGGAACAACACAAACGTATCGGTCAACTTTCCAAAGGTTATCGTCAGCGTGTCGGATTAGCGCAGGCGTTAATTCACGATCCCCAGGTATTGATTCTGGACGAACCTACTACAGGTCTTGATCCGAATCAGTTAGCGGAAATTCGCGAATTAATTAAACAAGTAGGCAAACAAAAAACCGTTATGTTAAGCACGCACATCATGCAGGAAGTAGAAATTCTGTGCGATCGTGTGATCATCATTAACAAAGGGAAAATTGTTACCGATAAAGAAACCGAAGTATTGCAACAAGGCGATCAAAATCGAATTGTGATTCGCGTCGAATTCAGTGCAGCGGCAGATGTCAATAAATTGAAACGTTTATCGGGTGTGGAAAGTGTCGAGCAACTTGCTCCCAACACTTATCATATCGTAACAGCGACGGCGCGCGACCTGCGACAAGACATTTTCAAATTCGCGGTGGATCATCAACTCGCTGTATTGGAAATGAATCGCGAAGAACGCAAGCTGGAAGATGTGTTTAAAGAATTGACGGGGAAGAAATAGTCTCGTATTTTATTACAACTAAAAAGGGCTGTCTTTCAACAGCCCTTTCTCATTTATTTTATTTTGAATGCCTTCTTTACAGCCGGCACTGCATTTAACTCTTCCCAAGGGAACAACTTCACCTTCATCTTCTTCTCGTTCTTCTTCCCTTTGTTGAACACCTTCTCAACAACTTTGCTTTCACGACCCATGTGACCGTATGCTGCTGTTTCGCTATATATTGGTGTACGTAAGTTGAAACGTTTTTCGATAAAGTATGGACGCATATCGAATTCCTTCAAACCTTCCAGCACTTTTGCGATCTCACCGTCAGACATTTTAACTTTTGCTGTTCCGTAAGTATTTACGTACAAACCAACAGGCTTCGCAACACCAATAGCGTAAGCTACTTGTACCAATGCCTCGTCGCATACACCGGCAGCAACCAAATGCTTAGCAATATGACGTGTAGCATAAGCTGCAGAACGATCCACTTTAGAAGGATCTTTTCCGGAGAATGCACCACCACCGTGAGCACCTTTTCCACCGTACGTATCAACGATAATCTTACGACCTGTTAAGCCGGTATCGCCGTGAGGTCCGCCAATTACGAACTTACCGGTAGGATTGATATGGTAAACAATTTTGCTGTTGAATAATGCCTGAACACGCTTAGGCAATTTCTTCATCACACGAGGAATCAAAACCGCTTTCACGTCTTTCTCGATTTGCTCCTGCATTTTCTTTTCAGTTGCAAAATCATCGTGCTGTGTAGAGATAACAATTGTATCAATACGAACAGGCTGGTGATTATCGTTGTATTCAATCGTAACCTGACTCTTCGAATCCGGACGTAAATACTTCATTTGTTTTCCTTCGCGACGAATAGCAGCCAACTCCAGCAACAACAAGTGCGACAATTCCAATGGCAATGGCATGAAGTTATCGGTATCACGGTTCGCATAACCAAACATCATACCCTGGTCGCCTGCACCTTGCTCTTCCGGCTTCTTACGCTCCACTCCCTGGTTGATATCAGGAGATTGTTCGTGGATAGCAGATAACACACCGCAGGAATTTGCTTCAAACATATATTCTGCTTTCGTGTATCCGATTTTGCGAATTACTTCGCGTGCAATTTCCTGAACATCCAGGTAAGCTTCCGACTTCACTTCACCTGCCAAAACCACTTGTCCGGTTGTTACCAACGTTTCACAAGCAACTTTAGAAGATGCATCGTATGCCAAAAAGTGATCAATTAATGCGTCCGAAATTTGGTCCGCAACTTTATCCGGGTGCCCTTCAGAAACTGACTCGGAAGTAAACAAATAGGCCATAATGTGTTGTTTTAATGTTTGATTAACAGAGCGCTAAAGTACCATTTTTTCTTGTTCGATGGAGTTCTCCAGATATAGGTAAACGGAATTTTGAACTCGTAAGAATTAGAGCATCCTGTATTTACCACTTATCAAAAATGAATTTGCTTTGAGTGTCGAATTGAAGTACTTTACACCATAGAACGCGTGAGGTGCTGAACGGCAAACTTAGTGACTTCACTTAAGAAACACATGAGATCAAAATTTTTGGTGACAGCTCTGGCCGGATTATTCGGCTGGTGCGTGTCCGCACAACAGGTTCAGGAAGGGAAAATTAGTTCTTCCGGCATACGATTTGAGCACAACGCAGGTCAATGGCCGCAACAGGTTCAATACATGACCGATATTCCCGGAGCACGTGTTTTTATCGAAAAAAGCACGATCACCACTGTTCAATACAATCCTGAACAACTGGAAGCTATTCATGAAGACGGGCATCATAAAACAAACATGGATCCGCATGCCACCGTAAATCTTCATGCGTATAAAATGAACTTTATCGGTGCAGCGACAGATCCGTTAGTGCAACACTTTGGTCAATACCCCGACTACAGAAACTACTATAAAGGAAAACAAGCCCGTTGGCGTTCAGACGTTAAGCTGTATGAACAGGTAAGAATTTTCGACCTGTATCCCGGAGTGGATGTATTGTATTATGCGAAGGAAAATGATTTGAAATACGACTTTATAGTGGCTCCCGGTGCAGATGTCGGTCTTGTACATTGGAATTATCAAGGTGTTGAACAACTCTCCATCGATCGTTCCGGTGCATTAGTAATGAAAACGAGCGTCGGTGTTATCACTGAACACATTCCTGTTGCTTATCAAATCATTGACGGAAAAAAGAAAATTGTAAAATGTCGTTATCAAATTAAGAACGGTGAAGTTGGTTTTGAATTTCCGAATGGATATGATAAAAGTGCTGCATTAATCATTGACCCGATCCTGGTAGCGTCTACCTATTCAGGTTCAACTGCTACGAATTACGGACATTGTGCAACGTATGATGCTGCAGGAAATATTTATACCGGTGCGATTTCTTTCGGCCCGGGCTACCCCGTTACTCCCGGCGCTATACAGAGTACGTTCGGCGGGCAGATTGATATTGCCATCAGTAAATTAAGTTCCAACGGTTCTGCCTTATTGTACGCTACTTATTTGGGAAGTTCTACGAGCGATTATCCGCACAGTTTAGTTGTCGATGCCAACAACGAATTGTTTGTGTATGGTACTACAGCAGGTAACAATTTCCCGACTACTGCAGGCGCATTTGATCAAACGTTTAACGGAACTTCTGGAAACGACATGGACATTATTGTGTCGAAGTTTAACACCACGGGAACGGTATTGATTGGTTCTACATTCGTGGGCGGTAGCGGACAAGATGGAAACAACATGGTAGCTCCCAACTATGGTGACACCTATCGTGGTGAAATCATCGTAGATGCTGCAGGTAACCCGTATATCGCATCCATGACACGTTCTACCAACTTTCCGGTAACTCCCGGTTCATATGACAATACGCAAAATGGTGGGCAAGATGGTGTTGTATTTAAAATGAATCCTTTACTCACCGCTATGACATATGCTACCTATATCGGCGGAGCCAATGATGATGCGTGTTTCGGATTACGACTAACCGCATCAGGTGATGTATACGCTGCAGGGGCAACGAACAGTAATAACTTTCCTACAACAGGCGGAGCATACCAAACCACAGCACAAGGCAATCATGATGGTTTTATTATATACCTCGGCGGTAATGCCAGCGTCTTAAGCGCATCTACTATTGTTGGTACCGCAGCTCCGGATTATGCATTCTTTATTGACCTTGATCAGAACGGTGATGTATTTATTTACGGTCAATCCGATGCGCCACAAGCGCCAACTGCAGGAGCGTACGGTGTTCCGGGAAGTGCACAGTACATTTCCAAATTCAATCAAACGTTGACATCGCGTTTAGTACATTCCGTTTTTGGAGATGGCACTACAATGAATAAAATTTCTCCTACAGCATTTATGGTGGACATCTGCGGCAATATTTATGCGGCAGGTTGGGGAGCAGTCGCAGCGTACACGGTAAGTCCTAATTGCATTCAACCGATTACGGACGGTAACGATTTCTATTTATTGGTTTTGGATCAGAATGCAACCTCCATGGTATACGCAACTTACTTCGGTGCAAACGGAGGATGGGAACATGTTGATGGTGGCACTTCACGATTTGATCCGAATGGAATTGTTTATGAAGCCATTTGTCAGGGTGCGATGAATTATCCCACAACTCCGGGAGCTTATGCACCCAACAATTTAGCAGGTAGTTACGATGTTGCCGTTTTCAAAATTGACTTTCAGGCCGTAGGTGTAAATGCCACCGCAACTGCTGCTCCATCCGATACGGTTTGTGTCAACCAATCAGCGAATTTCAGTAACGGATCGTTAAATGCTGTAAACTACTTATGGGATTTCGGTGATGGTTCACCCATTGATACAAATGCTGCGCCTTCACACGCCTGGACAACCGCAGGAACGTATACAGTAACGTTAATAGCTATTGATTCGCTCAGTTGCAATTTCGCGGATACATTTCAATTAGTGATGACAATCTTACCTGAACCAATTGTCAATTTGGGTAACGATACTACGATCTGCGGGCCGTTTAATATTCCGTTAAATGCAACCAATGCCGGTTGCACGTATTTGTGGAGTACAGGAGCGACCTCAGCAAGCATTAACGCAAACGTTGCCGGAACATATTGGGTAGTGGTGGATAATGGCTTCTGTTCTGCAACCGACACCATTGTCATATCAACATTCAGTATTCCGAATATCGGAAGTGATACTACGGTGTGTGAAGGAGTTTCCTTGCTATTGGATGCAGGAAATCCGGGCTCCCAATACAACTGGAGCACGGGAGCCACGACGCAATTAATAACCGTGAATGCGGCAGGAATCTATTGGGTAGATGTCAGCAGCGGCAATTGCTCGTTTCGTGATTCGATCGTGGTGATGATGACTCCGGTTCCAACTCCTGATTTGGGTAATGATACATTAATCTGTCCTGCAGCAACTTTAATATTGGATGCTACCACACCCAATAGCTCCTACGTTTGGTCAGACGGATCGACGAACAATCAACTCATCATTGATACTGCAGGAACGTACTACGTAACTGTTAGCGCCGGGCAGTGCGTTGGAAGCGACACTATTGTGATTGGTCTTTTGGCAGACGTGGCCTTAGGAAGTACTATTTCATTGTGTGAAGTTATCGAAGGAGTAACATTAGACGCCGGAAATCCTGGATCACAATTTTTGTGGAGCAACGGTATGACTACACAAACGATTACCGTGACTGAACCCGGAACGTATTGGGTAAATGTCATCAATAATTCAAATTGTAATTTGTCAGATACCATTGAAGTTGTTGGAGAAACAGGCGGTGGCGTGTTGTATGTGCCCAATACCTTCACACCAAACGAAAGTGGGGCTAATGATAAATTCTATGCGATCGGCAGTTCGGTAAACACATTTGAAATGCAAATTTTTAATCGTTGGGGACAATTGATTTACACCTCTAACGATATCAACGCGGGCTGGGACGGCAAATACAAAGGGCAATATGTACAAATGGACACGTATGTGGTCCGAATTGAATATACCACGGAGTGTGATGGACTAAGAAGAATGAAGCGTATTACGCATGTGAACGTTATTCGATAGACGCTTGTTTGGTTAGTTGAAAAAGTCGTGTGATCTTTGATCATGCGACTTTTTCTAATTCTAGTTTTATCTGTTATTCATGCAGTTGGTTTCGCTCAGACTTCAAGTCGTGTGATAAAGCCACCGCGCTGGACGAAACGACCGTTGCACTCACATTCCAACAACTTTGCTTATGCCGTTGAAAATGTTGTAGGAAGAACTGCACAACCCGGCGATGTCGTAACCTTCGAAATAGCACAATACACCAATCCCGGCAAATCGCGCAAACGCAAGGCTCCGCAAGGTATTCGTCCTGATGAACGCGGTCAATACAGTATGCAACTTACCAAACATCCGATTGGTGTGTATGAAGCCATCACATTATTGTCGCCGAACGCGTACGGATTTTTCGTTTTCTACAGCACCGATAAAAAAGATTCCGTATGCTATTTTATTCGACTGAATCAAGCCGTAAAAACAGGGCAATCACAGGATTCCGTTCAAATTAATATTACACGTCCGGAACCCGATGCATTACTGCAAGGCGACTCCATTTTATTGACCATGAAATTATTGGAAACACCTGTGATGCGTGTTACATGCGCGGATAAGCCCTCATACCTTGTGATGAAATTTCAACATACCGTTTTTGTTGACAATGCGGTGCAACGAAATATTTATTTCGTTACTGTGCCATGTCCCGGCGATTCTGCAGTTGATTATTATGTTGCCGGAAAAAGTTATATCATCACCGCCATTCCGTTAAGGGAAAGCCATAAATTAAAATATTACATCATGGATCCGTACCACGAAATGGAAGGGCCTCGTTACTGGGGCTTGCGTGTGCGAAGGTTGTAATTATCGAATCCCTTTGGATGGATAACGTTCAACAGCATCTTTTTGGTTGGGCCAACGTTCACGCAACACCGCAATGCAACGCTTTACCACAGCAGGATTCGCATCTATTCCATAATTTCCGGTAACGCGCAAATTTGCAAAGAACGCATCGTTTACACGTTTCAGTTTACGATTCGATTCCCACTTGTCCAATGCTACTTTCCCGTTCTTTCCCCTGTTCGCCTGATTTTTCGGGGAGTTAGACATCCATGCGTCCAGCAATAACAGATACTTAATCTCACTCAACAATTTTTCCTGTACACCCGGAACGGCGTGATGCCAACTTTTAATCATGCTCTCATTCACCAGCATAAAACTTCTGAAGTGCGCAGATTCCGTATTGCTTCCCGGGATTGAAAAGCGCAGCTTTCGTTCTTTCAGTTCGTCTATTTTTTTTGAAGTTAATACCGACTGAAATAATACGACTGCAATTCGATGCGCCTTATTTTGTGCATCCAAATCAGGAATGATATTTCCTCTCACATCAACAACTACAAACGGCTTCTTACTTTCCGGACGAAACAAGGCCACCCATGCGGTATCTTCCAACACCACTTCCAGCAATTGATTGCGTGGATCCGTATCGTGTGTTTCCGTAACCATTGCCCATAAATTCGACCAGGCTTCACGTTTTCTGATGCGTTCACCGGAACGCAACTGCTGTGCAACAGGATTAGCGGCAAAGCGTGCTTCCATCAACGAGGACTGATAAATCCACTCCATAGTGGATTGAGGCTGTGCATGACGCAACAAATTTTTCTGCTGCAACACACTATCAATTTCTTGTTGCTCCAACCACAAATAGAATCGATTCAATTTCGGCACGGCACCTGTAACGGCAGTTTTACCCAACCAATTAATAAGAATGCTATCGGTTGTTGTTAACGTATCTTTTCCTTTCGACACATAAGCTTGAGCAGCCGGAATAGATGACCATTGCGTCCATGCCAAACAACCGGCTAATACAATCAGTGATAGAATACGCATAGTTCAGGATTTCCCCGAATATACTCAAAACTGCGGAAGATTACTTCTTACGGAATACGATTCCGATAGGAACACCTTTAAAATTGAAGTGTTCACGCAATTGATTTTCCAAAAAGCGCTTGTACGATTCGCGCACGTATTGCGGGTGATTGCAGAAGAATGCAAATACCGGTGTACGCGTCGGCAACTGTGTTACATACTTAATCTTCACGTAACTCGCTTTCATACTAGGCGGCGGCGTGCGTTCAATAATCGGCAACATCGTATCGTTCAGCTTGGAAGTAGAAATGCGTCGCTTTCTGTTTTCGTAAACGGCAACCGCTTCTTCCAAACCTTTAATTACTCGCTGTTTTGTTGTTGCAGAAGTAAATATGATCGGAATATCGTTGAACGGTGCGATCTTGTTGCGAATCGTTTCTTCGAACTTCAATGTGGTTTTGTGATCCTTCTCAATCAAATCCCATTTGTTCACCAACAACACCACGCCTTTACTGTTCTTAATCGCTAATTGAAAGATATTCATGTCTTGTGATTCAAATCCTTCCTGCGCATCAATCACCAACATAATCACATCACAATCTTCAATCGTACGAACCGTGCGCATTACCGAATAAAATTCGATATCCTCATGCACCTTGCTCTTCTTGCGCAATCCTGCAGTATCCACCAAAACGACATCGAAGCCGAATCCTTTGAAACGGGTGTCAATGGCATCACGAGTAGTTCCTGCAATATCGGTCACAATCAATTTATCTTGTCCCAGCAACGCATTCACAATTGACGACTTTCCTGCATTCGGACGACCTACAATTGCAATACGCGGAACCTCTTCTTCCACAATCTCTTCTTCAGGCCCTAAATTCTTTACAATCTCATCCAATAAATCACCGGTTCCCGAGCCATTCACACTGGAAACGGCAATCGGATCGCCCAATCCCAAACCATAAAATTCCGGAACATAACTTTGGCGTTCGTGGTTATCCACTTTATTCGCCACCAAAAAAACCTTCTTCTTACTGCGTCGAATTATTTCCGCTACATCTTCATCCAACGGCGTAATTCCTTCCATGGCATCTACCACAAACATGAGCATGGAAGCCTCTTGTATCGCCACTTTCACCTGACGACAAATTTCTTCTTCAAAAACATCATCGGAACCTTGAACGTATCCGCCGGTATCAATAACAGAAAATTTTCTTCCGTTCCATTCGGCATGACCATAATGACGATCACGCGTCACACCTGCGGTTTCTTCCACAATAGCTTGACGAGATCCGGTAATACGGTTGAAAAGCGTAGATTTCCCAACATTCGGGCGACCTACAATAGCAATCAAATTAGACATGGCGCAAAGGTACTCATTAAAGCAATAGCGGAGATTACTGCAAATAACCGAATCGCTTCAACTCCCTTTCGGAGCTTCTCCATTGCTTGTCCACTTTGATGTGCAAGTCGAGAAAAACTTTTTTCTGCAAAAACGTCTCCATGGCTAAACGCGCTGCAGTTCCCATTTTCTTTATTGCTGAACCCTGATGTCCCAGCAAGATGCCTTTCTGAGTTTCCCGTTCACAGAAAATAATAGCACGTATTTTAATGATGCTTTCCAATTCTTTGAAATCTTCCACCACCACTTCTACAGCGTAAGGAATTTCCTGACTGTACTGTTCCAGAATTTTTTCGCGAACGATTTCCGCCACAAAAAAACGCTCCGGTTTGTCGGTTAATTCGTCCTTCGGATAATATGCAGGATGCTCGGGAAGCGCATTGATAATGGCTTCCAGCAATTTATCCAAATGATCACCCTTCAATGCGGATACGCGAAACTGAATTCCTCCGGGCAATTCTTTCTTCCAAAATTCGCTGCGTTCATTCACACGTTCTTCTTTTACGGCATCCGTTTTATTCAATACAACAAACACCGGCACTTGCGCATTCTTGATTTTATTAAATGCATGTTCATCCGGCAACTCGTCATCTGTTAAATCCACTACGAACAGCAAAACATCCGCATCAGCAAGCGCGCTGCCTACAAACTGCATCATACCTTCCTGTAATTTGTACTTCGGTTTCAAAATACCGGGAGTATCGGAATAGATAATTTGAAAATTCTCTCCATTCACGATGCCCATAATGCGATGACGCGTAGTTTGTGCTTTCGACGTAATAATCGACAAGCGCTCGCCCACCAACTGATTCATCAACGTACTTTTACCCGCGTTCGGGTTACCGACAATATTTACAAATCCTGCTTTATGCATGGCACAAAGGTAAGCAGAATGTGTACGTCACAGGAATAATCGCTTTTTACGTCACTACTTTGCGGTTAACTTTACGGCGTGAATGCTCTTCTTCCGATATACGAACAGTTACCCGCATTGCGCGAAGCTTTGCAATCACATCAGACGGTGATTCTGGAAGCCGCTCCCGGTGCGGGAAAAAGTACTATTGTTCCGTTAGAGTTATTGCAGGAATCGTGGTTGGGTGATAAAAAAATCATCATGCTCGAACCACGACGACTGGCTGCAAAATCCGTTGCAAAACGCATGGCATCACAGTTGCTTGAAGATGTCGGAGAGCGCGTCGGTTATCGTGTGCGAATGGAACAAGCCATTTCGAAAAAGACGAAAATAGAAGTTGTTACTGAAGGGATTTTGGTGCGTCTGTTACAAAACGACAACGCACTCAGTGAATATGGCTTGGTCATCTTCGACGAATTTCACGAACGCAATATTCATTCCGATCTATCATTAGCATTAACACGAGAAGCAGCACAAATTCTTCGACCGGATTTAAAGCTGCTGATCATGTCGGCGACCATGGATACTACAAGGCTATCCGCTGCATTGGATCATGCTCCGGTGTTATCATCGGAAGGAAAAATATTCCCGATCGCGTTTCATTATGCCGAAGAACCTGCCCATTTATCGTTGGCTCAACAAACTTGCAATGTTGTAAAGACAGCTTGGAAAAAAGAGAGCGGCGATATCTTGGTTTTTCTTCCCGGATCCGGAGAAATTATGCGCGCTGCAGAGCAATTGGAACGCGAACTTCCCGATGCATTGATCTATCCTTTGTATGGCGACTTGAGTTTTGATGCGCAACAACGCGCTATCGAACCCGATGCACACGGACGGAGAAAAATAATTATTGCGACATCAATAGCCGAAACTTCATTAACTATTGAAGGGGTCCGTGTTGTTGTGGATTCGGGCTATACCCGCAAACCCAAGTACAATGCGCAAACCGGATTTACAAAATTGGAAACGGTGCGTATTAGCATGGATGCGGCAACACAACGTGCAGGTCGCGCAGGTCGTTTAGGGCCCGGAGTATGTTATCGCTTATGGCCGGAAGTCATCAATCGCCAGCTTGCACCGCAGCGCATTCCCGAAATATTGGAAGCCGACCTCACCGATTTTTTACTTGAAATAACCAATTGGGGATACAGTGCAACACAATTGCCGTTATTGTTAGTTGCACCACCCGCGACACATCTGGAACGTGCACGAGAAATACTCGAAGCATTACGTGCAATTGAATACGATAAAATTACCGCGCATGGTAAACAACTGTTGCAACTGGCCACACATCCACGCATTGCGCATGTGCTGTTAACGGGAAAAGAATTAGGAGTAGCTGCTGCTGCTTGTGACGTAGCTGCATTATTAGAAGAACGAGATCCATTACCGCGACATGAAGGTGCGGATCTCGCTTTACGTTTGCATGCCCTACTCGACTATCGTGCCAAGAAGCCGACAAGCGGCGATCGCAGATCGTTGGATAATATAAACCGTGTTGCGAAACGCTGGATGCAAATAATTAAAGCAGAAGAAGCTAATTATTCTCCCGATGCACCGGAAATAGGACAACTCATCGCAGCGGCCTATCCCGAACGCATTGCAAAACGAATAGATACTTCGGGAAGATATCGTCTAGCCAATGGACGCATCGCGGCTTTGAACAAAGGTGATGTGTTAACAGATGAAGAATGGCTGGCAGTTGCAGAATTAGACGAAGGAACAGGCGGAACAGGTAAAATTTTTACTGCTGCTGTATTCCATGCAGACGATCTGTTGGAGCAAGCATTGCCGCATGAAATTGTGCGTTATGATGAACGAACTCAAACATTAATTTGTAAACGCGAATGGAGAATATTTCAATTATGTGTTAAAGAAGAAAAATTAAATACTGTGGACAACTTGCAATTAGAGGAAGTTTGGCTGCAGGTGATACGCAAAGAAGGTTTACGCCCCGACGAAGAACAACTCAATGAAATTGAGCGTTTGCAGGCAGTTCAGCAATGGCGTCCCGAATTGGAATTGCCTGAATATTCATTGAGCGCATTGCAGGATCATCCGGAACGTTATTTGAAAAATCATCTTTCCGCATGCAAAACCTTAGGAGATATTAACGCATTGCCTTTCGGACAAATTTTAATGCAACAATTAACGTGGGAACAACAACAAGCTGTTGATCGCATTGCACCAAAAAAAATAACAGTACCCAGCGGAAGCGAGATCGCGATAAAGTACACGGAACATGGCGGTCAACCGGTATTGGCCGTTCGTTTACAAGAAGTATTCGGGTGGAAAGCCACACCAACGATCAACGACGGCAGAACGAAGTTGTTGATACACTTGTTATCACCGGCATTCCGACCGGTTCAGATTACGCAAGATTTAGAAGGTTTCTGGAAAAGCGGCTATCCTGAAATTAAAAAGGAATTGCGCATTAAATACCATAAACATTCCTGGCCGGATGATCCGACTACTGCGGTTGCGGTTAGAGGAGCGGTGAAGAAGAAGAAATAATGGGTGGCTTCGACGTTGGTGGCTTTGGCTCCGCTCAGCCACCATATTTCAGTTGACTGAGCGGAGTCGAAGTCAACTGAAATATGATGAGCACTTTTTTATGGTGGCTTCGGCTCCGCTCAGCCGCCATATATAAAAAGGGGCTCCGCTCAATTCCGTTGACTTCGACTCCGCTCAGTCAACGGAAATAAAAAAAGGCTGTCCCCTTTCGGAGACAGCCTTCTTCAAATTATAACCGCGATTACTTCTTGATGAAAGTAGTCTGAGGTGTTACTTTATTTACGTTGTCGATTACACGAATTGTGTAAACACCGGCAGGTAAACTTACTACGTCAATATTTACGCTTGATGTAGTCGGATTAGATACTGTGTTAACTACACGTCCTTGAATATCTACAACTTCAATTACCGCAACACGTACAGCAGGGTTCCATGTTAAGGTTACCACTTCTGTAGCAGGGTTTGGAGTTGCACTCAACAAGTTGTTGATGTTTAATTCATTGATTCCCACGCAAGCATCAACGATGATATTTTGTGTAGCAGCATTCGTACAACCGCTAGTATCGGTGTAAGTGTACGTGATAGCGTGAGTTCCAACACCTGCAGTAGCAGGAGAGAAATTACCCGCACCAACACCGGTACCGCTATACACACCACCCGCAGGACTACCTTGTGTCAACAACACAGAAGCATCATCCACGCAAACTGTACCTAAAGCACTTACTGTTACTGTTGGTAATGCATTTACTGTAACTGTAACTGTTGTAGTATCTGTACAGCCATTTACGTCTGTTCCAACAACAGTATAGGTGGTAGTTGCAGAAGGAGTAACCGTTACACTAGGTGTGCCGGCGCTGATCGGGAACCAAAAATACCCTGAAGCACCTGAAGCAGTAACTACTGTTGAATCACCTGCACAAACCGCTGCAGATCCTGCAGTTGCAGTAACAACAGGCAATGCCAATGCAGTAAAAGTTACAGTATCCGCAATTCCGGTTCCACAAGCGTTCTGACCATAAACAATTACATCACCACCATTTGCTCCCATAGTGAAAGTTGCTGTTCCTGTTCCCTGACCACTAACCAGTGATAAATCCCCTGTAGCAGCCCATTGGAAGGAAGTAGCGTTGCCGTACAAATCACCTGCATCAACAGTAAACTGAGTGCCTACACAAAATATTGTGCTGATGTAAGAGGTTGCGGTAAAACCAGGAAGCGGACTTAAATAAGAAATATACACCGCACCGTTTCCTGTGCGAGAAGCAGTTAACTGGTTATAGTTAGTCAACGCTGCATCCGCATAATTAGTACCACCGGCACCACCGCCACCTGCACCTTTGTCGTTACCAGAACAGCCTGTAGTTCCTGCAGAACCACCACCGCCGCCGCCGCCGCCATCAAAGCCGCCGCCGCCGCCGCCGCCGCCGGGAATACTTGCAGCGTTGAAGCAGCAACAAGCTTGTCCGTTACCACCGTTACCACCCACGCCGGAAACACCATTAAAACCCGGAGCACCTAAGAAGCCGCTGCATCCGATACCCGCAGCACCTGCAGTTTGTCCGTTAGCGCCGAAACCGCCACCCGCAACACCATTAGATGTTGGAGCATCAGTACCATTCGCACCTGCACCGTTACCTCCAAAACCACCGTTACCACCGGCAACAATAGATTGTTCGCAACCTGCACGACCGCCGCCGCCACCGCCGCCGGCAACCAATACACGTTCATTTAATGAAGTACCGTTAATACGAATATCAGTAGCACCGCCTCCACCGCCGGCATTGGTTGAACCACCATTACCGCCACCGTTAAAACCTCCGGTAGGTTGTGTACCTGCACCACCTACGAAAATATTCAGTACCTGACCGGGAGTAACGCTCATCGTCGCTTGAACTGCGCCGCCCAAGCCACCGAATCCGCCGGTTGCATTGTTACCACCGGTTGCTCCGTTGCCGCCTTGTGCACCGTATGCCGTGATATTAATAGATGTTACACCGCAAGGCACTGTCCAGGTAGAAATACCGCCTGTATAGGTTACGGAATCCGTAATTGTTGGTGGACCACCACCTTGCACTGCATTGCTGCTTTGCTGAGCAGACAACGCCATCCAGGAGAGCATAACTGCTCCCAAAATTGTAAATTTCTTGTTCATTGATTTAGAGGTTTAATTTGTGCTGCGAAGGTAATTGAATTAATCTACTTCATCCCGAAAAAAGCACATTACTGCATCACTTATTCACTTAAAACAGTTGATATCAAGCGGCGTTATGTTTTATTAACGGAGCTCTAACATTAGCGCATCCATCTCACTGCGAGTTACGCTGAATTACTACAACAAATCACGCCCTGCGAGTCGAACTTCGCGCCTCCGTTGCGGACTCTCATAGGAGTCCCTTGGATTGCGGTTAAACTCTAGCATGGCCGATCAACATTCAACAATCCAAAATCAACAATCTCTCTTTACAATTCCACTTTGGGAACTCCGCGCCTCCGCTGCGGACTCTCCATAGGAGTCCTTTGGATTGCGGTTAAACTCTAGCATGGCCATTCAACAATCTAAAATCAACATTCAACAATCTAAAATTACTCCTTACTATTCAACTTCTTCCTCGTATCGCTTAAATGTTTTCCTACAATATTCACGAAGCCCAGAATCAATCCAAGACCAAGCAGGATGTAAAACATATTAAACACTTTCCCGAAATCGGTTTGAGGAGTCACATCTCCGTAACCAATGGTAGTTAATGTGCATACACAGAAATACAACGCGTCCAAAAAACGCCAACCTTCTATCCATTGAAATGCAAAAGCACCCAATAACAAGATCACGGTGGTAGCAACTAACAATTCACGATACTGCTTATCGTTTACAAAACCAACAACGGCTTTCCAAATAAACATAGGGGTGGTTTTAGGTGAGACTACAGCGTTTAACACGTCAAAAGTACGATGGGAATGATCATCATGTACCTCGTTTCACACAAAGCACAATGCTTCGGCATATCTTCCGCATCGTCCCACAGGAAACTTCTAAATCAGTCATCCCTAATCCCTTTTCTCCGCTTCATGATATCCACATCAATAATTAATGAATCATGCACATACTGCAACTCACCATAGTTCAGTGAGCTTCTTAGAAAAACATGTTTATATGCTCTTTCGTTCATTCCTGCCCAATGTATAATTAGGTTTTTATACTGCCATACCTGGAATATATTAAACTGTATTAACAGAAAGAGGACGATTAATAACGCGCCTCTGATCGCAATTTTTCCGACAGGATATTTCATACTTAACGAAAAGCACCATTTAACAAATAATGCAAATGGAAATATTAAAACCGCATAGGACTCAATCAATGCTCTGCAGCCGAATGAACCACCGTAGCCCCAATCCCACCAGCAACTTAAAATATAAATATTGAGTGGTATAAACAGAATTAGAAACCAAAATAAATCATTCAAGTATTTTCTCGAAAGTAAAATACCTAGCAATGAAAAAATCATTATTGGCGTATAGAGCAGCCAACCCTTTCGATAACTGAACAGGAAGTTGATGATTTGGGGATCAGAAAAGAAAAAACGTTCGTCCCCATAGCTGTAATACACATAAGAACCATGATACTTTTTCCACACCAACATTTGCAATACAATTGGTATCATAAATAAAACCAGGCCCATTAACAGTTGCGCTCGTGGCTTAAAAAACAACGCCAATCGATCTTTGATATCGGAAAAAGAACTTACCTTAAACACCACCGGAAATAAAAACAGCAAAACAGAGGTAGGGCGTATCAGCACCATCATGCCTCCCAGCAGTCCCATCCAAACGAGATATTTATAATTATCCTCAAGCACGAATTTTATTGAACAATACACAAACACCGAATAAAAAAAGAACAAATAGCTGTGCGACATTTCTCCGGTACTGAACGTGTAGTAAAACAAATTCGTGCCGAAAAAAACACAGGCTAATGCTATCAACGTAACGGTGTCACTAAAGAACATCAACAAGTTTTTTCTGGCAAACCAAAGTCCTATAAAAGCAAAGATTACGCTCCCCCATCGTATTGCCCGCTGATACGGCTTAGAGTACCCGTTTACTTTTTCGCCGGATTGTCGAGCAATAATATCACCAACAAAAAAAGCAGGCGAATACATAATCGCCATTCCGATGGTGTACCGATTTTCTTTACAAATCGAAGCTAACTCCTGAGGTGTGCCATAAAAGAACGCCGGCAAGTACGAGTAATACACCGCAACATCCGACTCGAACGGGCCCAACTCCGGCTTGGAAGCCACCTGGTACCAATGATGCCGATCTATAGTGAAGATGATCAGAAATACGAAAAAGAACAGCGATAGATTCTTGGTAAAGTATTTAAAGGCTTGAACCATTTTCGCGCGGTTTATTGCCAACGAATTTACAGATAATTTGAAACCCAATCGTCGAGTAATGAGCAGGATCGCCAACTATGCGGGGATGTATATCTGAAAATGCCGATGCCACGTGCATTAGTTCAATCAAATAGCAACAAATACATCAGCACCGAAATTGAAAGCACCAGACCAATTATTAATATAATCGGAATGAATTTGTTTCGAGGTTTGCCATCACTTTTAATACTTCTCCAAATTAAAAAACTCGCTAACCCGAACGGATAAGCAATAACCAAGCAAGCATAGTACGCCCAAACAATACCGGTTAAAGCGAACCATGTGGCAGTGATAATTCCGATGCTGAATAAAACGTTTGATTTAGTGGAGTTCATGGATTATAGCCTTTCCCCGATACTATTTCATTTAACTCTTCCAATTCTTTAGCACTCAATACTTCATTGTACAACTCATTGACCTGCCACAGTCCGCTTGCTCGTATTTTATCCTTAGTTGAATAATTTCCTAACCAATTTGGGGAGGGTTTTAATTTGTTGGATGCAGCAAGTGTCGAAACAATTTTACTTTCCCAAAAAAGCCTTTCCGTTTTAGTATCCATTCGGAAAACACAAAACGAAAGATAGTTTTGTATATAGCTACTAATGCTTTTCTCCACACTTTTCTCAAATTCAACATCAAGATACTTCGAGTACTTTTCCTTCTGCGCTTTTGAAGTAGTATCCAATTCCCACAACGGCAAATACGAGCTTTGATCTCTATTCAACAAACAACGACCAATATTCTTTCTGAAAATACTTCTGTTTTTATTCTCTTTCACGAAATGTTGGTTGAGCCTCGAACGTAATTGCCTATCACCGGTATGTGTCCCGACTCTAACTATTCGGTCATAGCCGTCGAATACTTCACCCTTTTCGAACATTATATAAATACCGTTCCGGGGAATTTCCTTCACGCTGTCATTAAATGGAAATGAATATCTGTTTAGTTCATTGAATATTTTATGCAGTTCTTTAATCATTTAATTCTTGTAACAGTTGTTTTAATTGTTTTTTTTACACAAAGCTCAACATTTATTCAATTATCCTATCCAATTCATTCCCGGTTAAGTGCTGCACGTTACGGGTTACTTTATCAATATCCCAGTTCCACCATTGCAATTCCAGGAGTTTTGCAATAGTGTCTTCCGAAAAACGCTTCTTTATCAGTCGTGCAGGATTGCCACCAACAATAGAATACGGCTCAACATCGTTTACTACCGTCGAATTTGCTGCAATAATTGCACCGTCACCAACGGTTACACCGGCCATAATGGTGGCATTGTATCCGATCCATACATCATTTCCGATACTAATGTCACCTTTATGCGGATACGATTTATTGTCCATGGCATGCTCCCACCCGTTACCGAATATTGCAAACGGATACGTGGACAAGGCCTCTGTTAAGTGATTACCACCATTCATAATAAACTTCACATCCGAAGCAATCATACAGAACTTACCGATAATCAAACGATCTCCGATAAAATCGAAATGGTACTTCACATTCTTTTCAAAATTCTCCACATTTTCGAAATCATCGTAGTATGTATAATCACCCACAATAATATTGGGATTGGTTATACAATTCTTCAGGAAACAAAGCCGGTCGTAGTTGGGAAGCGGAAATTTGAGATTTTTATCGGGAGCCATGGGTGATTTGAGTGTGATTTAAGTTAAGTCTTGCGGATCTTTTCGTTCTATTCACTGATCACAAGTTTAACAACACCGACAACCTGATTTGCTTGAACAAATTGGGCGAAATAAAGTCCGGGAGGAAGATCACCTCGTAAGAACGTAATCGAATAGCCGTTAATATTCGAAACTCGCGTTACCGTTTCTCCAAATATGTTTTGAACACATAAAACACCATCTACCAAGTAAGTATCCATTTGGATGACGGTTTCTGTAGCAAATGGATTAGGAAATGCGACAGGTTGGTTTGTTGTATTTATAAAGTCTGTACCCGTGGTAAGACAATCCGGTGGTTGATGATTACGATAATTAAACCCGGCAATAAAGGCAGGTAGCGACGTATTGTTAACAGCGGGACTAATATTTAATCCGTTGTTAACATAATTGCAATTGAGGGCGAGCAAGTTCGGATTGTGAACTACACCTAAAAAACTATTGCAACGTGAAACATAAATTTTACCATCCGGCCCGATTTGCATTGGCGCAGGAGCACAACCGTTATTTGTTAGTTGAAATTTCGAGGCGTTAATTGCAGATGATGACCCTGCGTTTAAATTAAACTGAAACACGCCGGACATATTTGATATATACACTTTTGAATTATCGGGAGAAAATTCGATACCATATTCACCACCATTGGTTTGTAAGCTCAGCGGATTAGACACTACACCTGTAATTGCATCAAAGTCAAAAATCTCAGCCACTGCGGGATTGACGTTGGAAAACACAAGACCAATTCTACTTCCATCGAACGAGGCTTTCATCTGCCCAAGAGCAGCTGCGAATCCATTGAAGTTTGCGGAATTACCCAGATGTACTGACCCCACACCGGAAACAACCGGTGCATTTATTCCGTTCGGCGTAATTAAATAAGCATAAAACGAATCGCTGAAATATTTGTGCGTTATTAACCATATGTCAGTTCCATTGGGATGCCTTACCGCACAAACCTTTTCGGAAACCGTATCTAAAAGCAGGACATTTTTCTGAGAATTAATGACATCACCTTTCCCGTTATCCAAGCACATGTTCACTACAGAATACCGTAAACCACGTTGCAGATAACGTTCGATTCCATCAGTTGTAAATACATAGTATAATGAATCGCTCATTGGAACCGGAATTATCAATGCTGCCGACGTTGATGAATACAACCCGAACAAACTATCGCCATTAGGCATAACCTGATTCAAACTATTCCATACCTTCTCTCCGTTCGAATAGAATAACAGATTGCCACTGCTGTCTGCGATTGAACTACATCCTTCACTGAGCAAAAAATCGCCAGGCTGCGTGGGATTACCAAATACTTGACTACCTGCAAACGGAACAGGTATTCCACTATTAAAATTTAGTGCTCCTCCCTGCCCAAACATCCAAACATTACCCTGGTTCTGCGCATACACTGCTAACGAAAGAAGGAAAAATATTACTGAAACTATACTTGGTCTCATAAAAATGACTGACTTACTATTCGAATGAGTACAAAGTAATCTTAAACAACTAGATCACATCTATTTTATCACTTAAATTTATTTCAACGCTCTATCTCTAAATCGATAACGTGACTAATTTCTTACACACCAAATACCACATTTAAGATATCACGTTACTCAACCCAACTTTTCTTGTTTTTCAATTTCCGTCTTCACGAAGATTCTTACGTTTCATCAGTTTCAATGTTACCCAAATACCAATCAACATTCCAAGTCCAAAAGATATTACGGTTAGTCCGAGAAGGTTAAACATTTGATATTTGATCGCAGACCCAATCAATACACTTAACCCAACTGCAATAAAAAAGTACGAAGCAAAATGAAAGAAATCCAGTGTTCGTTTACGATCAAGAGGATTATCATTCCATGTTGGTTGAACAATTTCTTTGCCACGAAATGCTGCGTTTAACTTCGCAATTAAAGGTATTGCCAAACTCCCGACAATCAGTGGAAACACAGCCATAATAAGGTCTTGCTCTACCGGCACAGCCATAGGCGCAAACAAGTTGGGCAATGCCACAATTACAAGTAGTATTGCCTTAATTTTTCCGGTCGTGTTCCACTTGTTCATGGTTGTTGGAGAGGATTAGGATTGAGCTTTGAAAGCTCTATGTTACTTTTATTTACTAATTCCAAATGTGACGTTTGCGTGTAGCCGTCGCGCGCTTGCACATATTAGCCTCTATACGTGAATTGCATGTCGCTTGAATACAGCCTTAATATCTATGACTTGAGAAATGAAATATTGACCTTTATGAAATCGGCGTTTCTTTCAGCATCTCTTTTTAGCGTTGAAACACCATCAAGGTTCCATCTCTCCCGATTATAGGCAATACCGTATACTGAGATAATTTCATTAGCCAAATCTAATAGGTTATTAATTGCATCATGTTCAATCTTAGCAGGGGCTGAAACATACTCATTGTGAGCGACAAACTTATCACGCAGTTTTTTTAGCGTATCAATATTTTGCTTCATAGTTTCACTGCTGAGACGGTCACGGTAATACTCCACAAATAATTTTGGAAAATCGTTCGGATCAATACCATTCACTGCATCCAATAAATTTTGCGGACAACCATAAAATTTCATTGTTCGAACAGTTTGAGTATCCTCAACAATTCTTGTCCAATCTCCAACAAGCGTAATACGGTCAAGAAATGAGCGAATACAAAGCGTTGGATATTTAGATTTAGGATTGTCATACAACTTACCCAAGTTGAGCACGAAACTATTCTGAGCACCAAACTGAACAAATGAATAAAGAAGCTGAATATTCTTACTCTGAGTCTTTAAGAACGATGCTTCAGTTGCAACATTCTTCCAAATATTAAAACTTCGGACTGCTTCAAAGGTTGGGAGTACAAGTCCAGATTTAAAGTAGTTTGCTATTTCATCGGTCATAGAATCACAACTTATTTAATTATAACTCCGCCACAAAATTCCGCTTAGCCACCCCAATTTCGTCATATATGCGCTACTTTATCGCGGCTTAATTATAATTGAAATTTACTCCGGATAATTGAATTATAAAATAGGAGAATCGGGGTTTTTCGATTGTGTTATCAACAGCGTGTAAACAGTAGGTTTGTTCGCGGGGCGCTTAGAAGTGCACTAGGAAATTGAATATCGGGAGGGAAGATTGTTCGCAGGCGCACACAGTGTGAGGAAGAGCGGGAAACAGAGCGAGAGTGGGGAACAGAGCGAGAAACAGAGCGAGAGCGAGGTAAAAAAACAAAGCGAGTAGTTCGCTCACGCTCACTTACTCGCTTTGTTTTTTTGTAGCGGGGGCTGGACTCGAACCAACGACCTTCGGGTTATGAGCCCGACGAGCTACCACTGCTCCACCCCGCATCCTATGTTTCGCTCCTTCTTCGATTTACCGTTTCCGAAAGCGAGTGCAAATATACACATTATTCCCTTCCATTTACATCTACCGTAATTTATTGTCGCTCAAAGCTGATTCTCAATATCCTAAATGCATTTAGTATATTCGTGCTGCTCAATACGAATCACAACATTTTTATGAAAAAATTACTCGTACTCGCTGCTTTGTGTGCCGCACCGTTCTTCGCTTCGGCGCAACAAATGCGCAAACCTTCCGCGGTCATTATTCAACAAGCGCCGCAATGGGCGCAGGCCATGTACAACGAACAAACGCCGCCGGAAACGGTGGACAGCCTGTACACCGCGTATTACAGCACTCACGCGTGGGAAAAAACCATTCATACGGCGTACTACAAAATGTGGAAACGCCAATTGCGTAACAACGTCTCCGCTCCTGCTCCAACAGCTTCCGGAAACCGCACAGCGTCGTGGACGCTTAACGGCCCGCTGCGCACGTTCTACGACAACGGCAATCGCGCCAACGAACAGACCAACGTGTATTCCATTACACAATGTACCGCGCATCCCAACATTATGTATTGCGGCACCGAACCGGGAGAAATTTACAAATCAACCGATGGTGCGAACACCTGGACCAACGTTTCCGCCGGCTACAACATGAACGGTGGTGTTACGGCCATTGCCGTGGACGCAAATGATTCGAATCTGGTATATGCCGGAGCAGGAAGTAATTTATACAAATCAACCGACGGTGGCGTAACCTGGAATGTTTCGTATAATTCAAATAACTTGGGCGTGAACGAAATTTTTATTCATCCGACCAACGCGCAGGTTGTTATTGCCGCTACGGACAAAGGTCTCATTCGCACAACAAACGGGGGCGCTACATGGACATCCGTGTACACACAAGCGTGTTATGACATCAAATTGAAACCGGGCACCTTAAATACATTGTTCGTAGTTAAAAACAATCCATCACAAATTCGTTGTGAGTTTATTCTTTCCACAGATACAGGTGCCACATTTACACAACAAAATTCGGGTTGGTACAACTCCACCGATCCTGCCCGCAGCGATGGCGGTGCGCGTTTAGCAGTTTCTCCGAACAATCCGAATCGGGTGTACGCGTACTTAATCGGTGAAGCCAAAGCCAACGATTACGGGTTTATCGGCGTGTATCGCAGCGATGACGGAGGCGTAACATGGACCTTGCCCAATTCACCTGCAGGCGGGCCTTATACTACCGCGCATCCGAACTTAGCCATTGGAACAACAACCTGGTTGTACCATCAAGGATTTTACAATTGTGCAATTGTTGCTAATCCGAACAATGCGGATGAAATTTTAATTGGTGGTTTAAATTTGTGGAAATCGACAGATGGTGGTACAACGTTTTTTCCGCAGGCGGGATACGCAGGCGGCCCGTTGGTGATGCACGTGGACATGCAGGATTTCCGTGTCACTCCAACCGGAACATGGATTACCAATGACGGAGGCATAAGCTTCTCGAATGATTTTTACACGAGCAACGTTCAGGTAAAAATGGACGGCATACACGGTGCAGAATGGTGGGGCTTTGGAACAGGCTGGAATGAAGATGTGATGGTAGGCGGATTGTATCACAACGGAACAATCGCGTATTATCAGAATTACAATCCGGGCGATTACCTGGAACTGGGCGGAGCTGAACCCGCTTCAGGATACGTAAATCCGGGCGTAAACAGAAAAGTATATTCCTCTGATATTGGTGGAGCCATCATACCTCCGGTGATCAATCAGCCTATTCAGCGTTTTGGTGTGGGCATGTGGCCGAACGAAAGTTATTGGGCGTCGGAGTCGAGTGAAATGAAATTTGATCCTTCTTGTTATAATAATGTATTTATCGGTAATCAAAATAATTTATATAAATCGACCGACGGAGGTGCTTCTTACAATTTGGTGTACGCGTTTGGAACAAGCGTCAATGCGCGCATCAGTTATATGGAAATCGGCTGGCAAAATCCGAATGTGATGTATGTGGTGCAACGTCCTGCAACGGGCAATGTAGGTAAGATCTGGAAAACCACAGACGGTGGCGTCACGTTTACACAGTTGACGATTCCTACAACAACGGGAAGCAGTTCCAGAATTTTGTTGACTATCAATCCGGAAAACGATAACGAATTATGGATTGCATACGCCGGTGGTGCCAACGGACAAAAGTTATTTCATACCAACGACGGCGGTCTTACCTGGAATAACATCAGCAATGCTTCACACAACAGTCAGGAAGGACGTTCCTTGTTATACGTTGCGGGAACTAACGGAGCCTTGTATTATTTCACCAACACCACCGCACATTATTCTCCAGATAATGGAGCGACGTGGAGTGTAGTCAACAGCGGACTTCCGTTGTACCTCAACGCGCTGTATGCACGACCATTTTACCGAGATGGCAAGATTCGTATTTCCACATACGGTAAAGGAATATTTGAGGATGATTTTATCGATCAACCACAGCGCGTTGTAGCGCGTCCGCAAGTGGACAAGTTGAATTACGTAATTAATTGTACGGCTGATTCCTTTTATTTCGAAGATCATTCCGTGATGAATCATCAGGGAGCAAGCTGGCAGTGGCAATTTCCGGGCGGTTCGCCTTCATCCTCCACGTTGCGCAATCCTGCAGTGTTGTACACAACGCCGGGAACTTATGTCGCTACTTTAATTATCACCGACGGACAAAATCGCAGCGACACAGGAACAGTTCAAATAACAGTGACACCGTATGTGCAAAACACCAACTTGAGTGAAGATTTCCAGACTGCATTTCCTCCTCAAGGCTGGTTCACGGCATCCATTGGCGGAAATTTTCAGTGGCAACTGGGTACAGGTGTTGGAGGATACGGCAACAGTACACAATGCGCGTTATTTGACAATTACAATATAGATGCGTTAGGATCGAAAAGTGACTTGCGTATTCGTGTAGATATGACCCAGCAACCCGAACAGGAATTGCGATTTGAGTACGCGTACGCAGAATACGGCTTCCCGTACTCCGATTCATTGGAAGTATTGATCTCTACCGATTGCGGCGTAACGTTTACTTCACTGTGGCGCAAAGGCGGATCGCAGCTGGCAACGGCACCTTCCAATACGTCGTCCACATTTGTTCCTACCGCATCCCAGTGGGAAACCGATTCTATTGATTTAAGCGCTTACGCTACCAACACCGATTTGATGATTATTTTCAGAAATATCGGCAGATGGGGACAAGCGTTGTATGTTGACAACATCAATTTACGAGCCCCTACATCTATTACCGAAAACCCTGCGATGACGGGCGTTGCAATGCTGGCACCAAATCCTATCGTAAATAACGAACCGATTTATTTAATCACAGATTCGAAAGAGTTGTGTATGGTTGAAGTATTTGATGCCAACGGAAAATTGGTAACGCGTGAACCTTTGCAGAACAAAGGCGTGGTGCAAGGATTGAACAATCGTGCGCCGGGTGTTTATACGTATCGTATTATTAGCGCGCAGTATATTCGCACAGGCAAGATCATCAAACGCTAACGAATGTCTCGAATGAAAAGAGGCGAACAATATTGCTCGCCTCTTTTTTTTATGCATTGAAGTACGGATTACTTCGCGATAAATACGCGCTTCACGTACGACTTATTCTCGCGATCAACACGAACAATATAAACACCTGTTGCTGCACCACCTGTATTTACTATGTGTTGTGCACTTGTTAATTGCTCTTCAGAAATCAATGATCCGGTTGCAGAATACACACGTACCACACCTTTCACATCACCTTCGGTAACATTCACGATCAACTGATTGTTTTGTTGAATTACGTTCACACCGTTGTCCACCAACTCCTGCACGCCTACCAACTGACCTGCAGTTAAACCAATGTTTGGTAAAGCCTGATACGCCATATCTTTTACGGTAATTTGAGAGCTACCGCTATTCACGGATAAGCGAATCCAACCGTAATGAGTATTGTTCCCTGCAACAAAACGAACACCCAAATATTTATCCGTTGCTCCGTTCCAATAACCATACACAGCAGGACCATACACTACCGACAAATACTGCAATCCTTGATTCACAGAGCCGGCATTCCAGTTCGGATTGCTTGCCGCAATAGAATCTCCGTTATTCAAATTAAACGGTAACGGATATTGTCCATAATACAAGGTGCCCAATACGCCATTCGCCGCATTCGTAACCTGACAAACGGCCAGCGTAACGTAAGGATTGCCCAAAGAGTCGAGATATTGCTCAACACCAAGTTGGAAGTCATTGACGTTATCACCATTAAGGTCAATATTGATGATTTGGTTGGGATTAGCTACCGCATCCGGAATAATATCCGTGTAGATGATTTGAGCGTCAGCTCCTGCACCAACAGCAGTCATTGCACCTGCAAGTGCCGTATAATTTTTGAGTTTTTGTTGTAAAGTAGGTTTCATGAGTTGTAAAGATTTAAAAGTAAATATAGACGATTCAAACTATACTGCAGATAACTTATTCCGATAGAGACCCGGTTTCACTTTATTTAACATGGCGTGCACATCCATGGGTTCATTGATGAACTGTAAAATAGCATCAACGGCTTGTTCCGGATGTGCAACCACATCGCTGTAATTTAGAATTAAGTGTTGCACGTGGGGCTGTGCATTCATCCAGGAGATAGCGCGTTCCGATTGTTTTTTAAACGCATCCATTACCGCAGGATTAAAGTTGGCTGTTCCGTTGTACTTGCCCAACATCTTTTGCTGAGAAACCATCACTTCGTTTAAGTCACGCTGCATGTAAATGACTTTGTACTTAAACCCGATAGGTAATGATGGCAATAATGGGCTTACCACCTTCAATACTTTCCCGTCGGCCTGATTTAACCACGAAGTATCTTTCATCAAACTCTTCACGCGTTCATCTTCGTAATACCCTTCCGGATTATGTTCGTCTTCGGTACGCACTTTATCGGTTTGTATCTCCAATCCGCCTGCCTCTAACACCTGCATCATCATAGAAGTTCCTGATCGCGGTAATCCCGAGACAATGATGATTTCTCCGTTGGTATGTTGTTCCATAAAATCTTTATGCGGTTTTGCCTTGTCCGATTGCTGTAATTGCTCGTCGTATATTTTCACTAACCAATGGCGCGCACGTCGGTTCATCGGCGTTAATGACAACACGACTTCAAATGCCAATGCTGCTCGCTCAAAATCGCCGTATTTAAATAATGCTTCACCGAGAAAATAGTGTGCATTCGGAAAAGCATACAACAATTCTACGGCGTTCATCAAATGCTCGATGGCACTTTCGATTTCACCCAAACGCAACAGGGAAACACCCAATCCGTACTGAGCCCCGGCGTGCTCTGCATCCATGGCTACAACCCGCTCGTACACGCGTCGTGCGTCCTTCCAATTGCGCATCAAATGGTACGATTTCGCAACTTGAAATAAAATCGAAACCGAAGAACCAATGACTTTTTCCGCACGTTGAAATTGTTGCAAGGCCAATCGCGGTCGTCCTTCTACCATCAGCACATTGCCTTCCAGCCATGCAAATCGTTCTTCAAAATTGGATACTCCCGTTTGCTCTTTCAACTCATTGAGGTGCTTCCGCGCGAGTTCTACATTTTTACTTTGTAAAGCGACCGCAATCAATTTCGATTTAAATCGAATGACTTCGGGATATTTATTGACCAATTCATGCAGCACTTCAACAGCCAGTTGCGGACGACCTGTGCTTGCATATACCTGTGCCAGGTAAAAACGCGATTCACGCAAATTTAATTCCACCGCCTTTTGTGCATCTTCTCCGGGGTCTTCAATATAACCCAACTCAATTAATTGCTGCACCGCCTCCTGCGCAGTCCATGGATCTTCGCGCATTTCATCCGGCAACAATCCCGCTTCACCGTTTACTTCATCCCAGCTTGGAATTCGCTTTTCGGTGGCAACATTTTCGAATGCCTGATGCAACACTTTACCGTCCATATCTTCACCAACTTCCAGTCCGCACAAATGCAAAATTGTCGGTGTAATATCCAATAAAGTCGCACCCCACACACGTTCATCTTTTTTAATGCCCGGACCCGAAATACAAACTACTCCGTAGGGTGCATGCTCAAACGCAGGCGCAACGGGATCTTTAGGCAATTCTTTCAATCGCAAATGATCGGAATGAAAACCGTGATCGGACACCAGCACAAACGTCACTTCATCGCCGGCCAGATCCATTAAGCGATCCAGCAACATATCGTGCCACATGTAAGCACCGTTAATCACCTCCTTATACCAATCAAATTCCTGCTCACTCAAATGTTCCTGGCGAGGCGGATGATATTTCATAAAAACGTGACTGAATACATCTATTTCATTCAGATACAACGCCAGAAAATCCCACTCCTTATTTTCCAAAATCCAAGTGGCTACTGCGTGATACGAGGCACCACTACTGATGAGTCCTGCTAATTTTCCGAGTAAATTTTCCTGTTGTTCGCTCACTTGTTGCCACTGCGGAACAAAGGGCGCAATGTGTTGCCACGTTAATTCCTGCGGAAAAACGCGCAAGCTGTGCAAGTATTCCGCATGCTCTGCAGGCCAAACGGCATGAGGAATTAATTCCTGCTTGCCATCCGCCATTTCCTTGCTGCGTGCAAAATGATTGCTGACATACACGCCATTCACGGGTTCTGCGGGATGGCCCGGCCACCAACCGACCACATTTACATTGTAGCCGTTTTGCATCAGGATATTCCATAATGCCTTGGTTTTTCGTCCGGCGACTGTTACCGGTTTTATTCCGCCATTCACGGTGTCCGGCTCTACAAAGCCCATAATTCCATGTTTGTCGGCTGTTTTTCCCGTAGCGATGGACGTCCAGAGCATAGGCGACAAAGGCGGATCCAACGTGGCGATTTTACCCATTACACCGCGCTCGATGAGTCGTTGTAAAGCGGGCATTTTCCCGGCATCCAATAAAGGAGATATAATTTTCCAGTCGGCCGCATCCCAACCGAGCAAGATCACTTTACGCTTTGCTGCCATGATCGTTTTGTTGGGATTTCAGCTCTTGCTGTTGTTTTAGCCACTGTTCACGCGACTTTCGCCACGCTTCAATACCCCGATAACCCAGTGCCAGCAAGCCCAGCGAACCTTCCGGAGTTACCGGCGCAGCTTGCGGCGAGTTCTGTATAGGTGTATGTGGAGATTCGTTTTTCATCTAACTCGATTATTAAGACGTAGGCGATACCGAAAAGTTACCGCACAAAAGTAAAATAAACTACTATCGCTTGTAAAGCGCAGGATTTGAACTATATTGCATCATAATTCAATCATTTATTAACTATTACTCAATTTTCATGAAAACGGGTGTTATCAAATTCTTTAATGCAACCAAAGGTTTCGGTTTTATTAAAGAAGACGGCACTGATGCCGAAGTATTTGTTCACATTACCGGGTTGATCGATCAGCCTGTTAATCAAGGTGACAAAGTAACTTACGAAATCACCGAAGGCCGTAAGGGTGTAAACGCTATCAATGTTAAAAAAGCTTGATCGATTAACATCTTATAACGACAAAGTGCAAAAAGCTCCGGTATCTTTATCGGAGCTTTTTTTATGCAACTGCTCAACACATCGCTTGATCAGTTGTTGTAAAGCAGCAACTTTTCTATGAATTTCATCAAAAAGAACTTCAAAGTCCTTTCGAACCTCGCCCTGGGTTTAGTAATCGTGATTACTATTCTGTCCGTAATTTCATTACGCGATATAAAATTCGATTACGACTTCGAAAGTTTCTTTCCTACGGATGATCCCGAACTCGCGTATTATCTCGAACACCGGGAACGTTTCGAATACGACAATGAATTCGTATTAATCGGTGTTGAGAACAAACAAGGCGTTTTTCGTGAAGACGTATTGCAACGTATTGCAACGGTAACCGATTCGCTGAAAGTGGTTCCTGATGTTACTTCCGTGACATCGCCTACTAATCTGGATCAGTTGATTGTTACAGAGCTTGGACCAATCAAAAATCCGATTCTGCACTATGATGAGCCGGATCGTTACGGTGCAGACTCTGCCCTTATCTATCAATCGCCGGAACTGGTGGGCTCTTTTTTCAGTAAAGACGCGAAATCCGTTAGTATCTATCTGAAAACAACAGAAGGCATTTCCAAAATAAAATCCGACTCGTTGCTGGAACGCATGAATCGCATTTTGGCAGATGGAAAATTTGATGCCGTTCATTTAGCCAGTAAAATCAACGGACAGAAGACGTATCTCGATAAGTTGCAAAAAGAATTCATCATGTTCTTTGCGGCATCGTTTATTCTGGTGGTTGCGTTTCTCTTCATTTCATTCCGTTCGTTCTGGGGAATTTGGGTGCCGGTTTTAGTCGTAATGCTCTCCATACTCTGGACGCTGGGGTTGATGACCGCAACGGGTAAAGCTTTAGATATTATGACCGTCTTGCTCCCAACGATGATGTTTGTTGTAGGCATGTCCGATGTAGTTCATATTGTCACAAAATATCTGGAAGAATTGCGCAACGGACGTGAACGATTTGATGCCTTAATTAAAACCATTAAAGAAGCCGGCTTTGCAACATTTATAACATTGCTTACAACGGCATTGGGTTTCCTCACGCTGATCAATTCACAGATTAAGCCGATCCGTGATTTTGGCATTTATACATCACTGGGAGTATTTGTGGCATTCGTGCTGGCGTATTCCATCATGCCCGTAGTGTTGAATAAAATTAAACTTCCGAACCTGCAGACAGAAAAGGAAACATCCCGATTTTGGTACACGAACCTGCATCGCTTATTGCGTTGGATTTTCAGAAGAAGAAAGTCGGTGATTATTGGTACCGCAATTATTGTAGCATTGAGCATTTTCGGAATTACGCGAATTGAATTGAACAATTTTTTAATTGAAGGATTGACGACACGTGATCAATTGCGTCAGGATTTTAATTATTTCGAAAATAATTTTTCCGGGGTACGACCTTTTGAAATGGCGGTGACACCTGCAGACACAACAGCTTCTTTGTTCGATGTTCCGCAACTGCGGGCGATGGATAAGTTAGAAAATTATTTGACGACGCAGTTCGGAGTAGGTTTTGTGACTTCTCCGGTTGCTGTGGTGAAAGCGGCGAACAAAGCCTACAACAACGGGAATCCGGCGTTTTACAAATTACCCGATAGTGATGAAGAATTAGTTGAATTAACTGACGCATTAGAGCCGTTTCGTAAGCGAAAAGAAATGAAACTCATTGTTACGCGTGATGGGAAAATCGGTCGTTTTACGGGCAAAATGAACGACATCGGAAGTCAGGCCTTTCGTGCTCGCGAAGAAAAATTCAATCAATTCTTAAGCAGTACACCGGTCATGAAAAACATTAACGTTCACATGACAGGAGGTGCGGTGATGTTGGACAAAAACAATCAATACCTGGTGGACAATACGCTGCAAGGATTACTGATTTCCGTATTGGTGGTATCGCTCATCATTGCCATCATTCATCGCAATTGGCGCATGATTATCATTGCCATTATTCCAAATATGTTGCCCATTGTTTTAATCGGCGGACTAATGGGATTCGCAGGCATTGAATTAAAATCTTCCACGAGCATCATCTTCTCTATCGCGTTTGGTATTGCCACCGATGATACGATACATTTTCTCGCACGACTGAAACTGGAATTGGCTCAAGGCAAATCCGTTTTCTACGCTGTTAAACGCACGTTTTTGTCCACTGGAAAAGCGGTGATTGTGACATCACTTATCCTGATAGCAGGTTTCCTGACGCTTATTGCATCCGGCTTTGAAAGCACCTTCTATTTCGGGCTGCTGGTCAGCATTACATTACTTGTTGCCGTGCTGACTGATTTACTGCTGTTTCCTGTATTGGTTATTTGGTTGTTGCGAAAAAAGTAAGCGTTATTCCTCCTTGTTTTTTATCGCAGCCAATAGCACATACGCGCCTTTAACCGCAAAACGCGTCTGACGATTTATCGTTGCAGGAAGATACACTTGTGTATAACCGTCCGCCTGAATACCAATAGTGACGGGCAACATAGCGAATGTACCTGCTGCATTTTCCACAAAAACATAGTGCTTTCCTAAATAGCTGACCACTGCATCATTAGGCAAGACATCCGCCACGGTTGAGTCCGTAAATATTTCTGCGGTGATGTACGTTCCCGGCACTAAAAACGCATCTTCCCGTTCCAGATGACAATGCACGCCAACTGTTCTATCATCTCCGATTTCACGACCGATTAAATACACTTCAGCTTTTCGCACGCTGTCTTCCCCATTTACTTTAAAATTAACTTGCTGTCGTTCACGTAACTTTCGTGCATCCTTTTCGAATACAGCTAATTCCGCATGTACGTGCTCTGTATTCACGATCCGAAAAACCTCCGCGCCCGGCGCAACATACGTGCCCATGTTAACATGTACACGTGAAACGAAACCCGATACCGGAGAACGTAAGGTTATTACCGACGAAATTTTTTCAGCGGTTAATTGTGCAGCGTTAATACCAATCAGTTGCAGCTTCGCCTCCATGCCCTTTAAATCGGCAAGAGAGGAGAAATAGTCAGCTTTGGTTTGCTCTAATGTTTTGGTTGCATTCACATTATCCACCGCCAATTGTTGTTGACGACGATATTCTTTGTCGAGAAACTCGGAACGGCTCTTTTCCTTCAAATAATCCTGTTGCAACTGAATAAAATCCTGATGTTCCAACACCGCCAATACTTCACCTTTGTTCACTTTCATTCCCGGTAACATTTCGGAAGATTTGATGAATCCACCCAATGGCGCAGAAATGATCACCGTATTTTGCGGTGGAATATCGATTTTACCACTCACGCGAATCATGCCACTCATTAAACGTTGTTCGGCAATCCCCGATTCCAAACCGGAGTTTTTTACTTGTTCCGGAGTCAATGTTACGATTGAGTCTGCTGTTGTAACATTATCCTGCTGTTGCGCCCCTTCATCACCCGAACACGAGGTTAGCAGCAATAAGGATACAAGTAATATGCTATAGTGAAAATAATTTTTCATGTTTTGTATTATTAAATTTTTCCATTCAAATAATCTAACTCAACTACCGCTCTGTTGTATAGATAAAAAGTATGCAGATACTCCTTCTCCACCAACAGTGCAGCTTGCAACGATTGCTGATATTCTATGCTCCCTACCTCGCCCGCTTTCCATGAAATTTGAGCTTGCTGCTTCAGTAACATAGACTGAGGTAATGCAGATGATTTATACCAATTCAGTTTCACTTCGAGCGCTTGCAGTTTACTGATTGCAGCGTTACGTTCTGCATTTACCTCTATTGCCTGTGCTTCTGCTCTTGACAATGCTGCATCGTAACTTAATTGTGCCGATTTAATACATGCTGCTTGTGCATTAAACGGAAACGGAATTTGCACTCCGGCCTGAATACCGCGAAAGCTCATATTGCTGCCGTAAAAAACATCAGTGCCTGTAGTGTTTTGATATCCGTACAAGGATTGAGAAAAACCTCCGATCGTAAATTGCGGCAATAGTTTACTTCGCTCTGCACGTACACGACCGTATTGAATATCTGCATACTGAAAAGCAAGCAGCACCTTAACGGGCTTGGATGCTGTATCTATAGTAATCGGTAACAATTGTGGCATTTCCGCCTCTGCAGGAATAATTAAAATATTGATGCCGCATAACGCCGTCAACATCATTTGCTCCGCGCGAATTTGTGATTCCACCTCCATAAGTTGTGCAGCTGATTGCAATGCCAGATTCTCTGCGTTCAACTTTTGCAACAAGGTGATCTCTCCTGCCTCATATCGCTTCACACTTGCAGACGCATACGCTTGATAAAGGCTGTCTTCACGCACTATCAGCTTCTTTAATAATTGCAGGTACAATAAATTCAAGTAAGAAGACTTAGTCCTAAAAGCAATTTCAGCTTGCGTTGCAGCCACATTAAGCGCAGCATATCCGGTTTCGGCACGAGCGACTTTACGTTCCGCACTAATAACACCCGGAGAAGGCAACGTATGCACAACAGTAATGTTCTTGTCGTTATAGGCACTGTTCATATTACCCGCAGTAAACGTTCCTGTGGTTGAACCGAAATCCAGTGCCGCTTTTTGCGAAGCTTTCGCAGCATTCCAATCCAGGCCGGCTGCCGTAACATACCGATTCTTTTTCAAGGCAGAATCAACAACCTGCTTCATGGTGTACGTGCCGCTTTGTTGCGCATACACTGTTCCTGAAGACAACACTAATATCCCGAAGAAAACTGTGGTTGCTTTTAGTGTGGTGCCGCTGCCCTTTCGTCTTCTCGTACTGAACAATTGATACAACACCGGTAAAAGAATCATGGTAAGTAATGTAGACGTGATGAGTCCGCCAATAACTACGGAAGCCAATGGGCGCTGCACCTCTGCACCGGAAGAAGATGAAATAGCCATGGGAAGAAAACCTAACGATGCAACCAGAGCCGTCATGATTACCGGGCGCAAACGAGTTTTTGCTCCTTCTAAAATTCGTTCGTTAACATCTTCAACTCCTGAATCGCGCAAACGATTGAATTCGGCAATGAGGACAATACCGTTCAATACCGCTACACCAAAGAGCGCAATAAATCCGACACCCGCAGAAATACTGAACGGCATATCACGCCACCACAACATAAATATTCCTCCAATGGCAGACATCGGAATGGCAGTGAATATTAATAATGCATGTTTCATAGAATGGAAAGTAAAATACAGCAGGAGTAAAATGAGTAGCAATGACACCGGAACTGCAATAGACAAACGCGATTGTGCTTCTTCCAGATTTTTAAATGTCCCTCCGTACGTTGGATAGTAGCCGGGATTGAACTTGACGTTCTTATTGACTTTGTCTTGCAATTCCTGCACAACACTTTGAATATCGCGGCCACGCACATTGAAGCCAACTGTAATTCTTCGCATGGCGTTGTCGCGTTGAATTTGATTGGGTCCGATTTCGGTTCTGATTTCCGCCAATTCGCTGATAGGAATTTGTTGTCCGGCTGCGGTGGTTACGGTGATGCTCCCCAAATCTGTTTCATCTTTTCTGTTCTCACTTCCGACACGAACTACTAATGCAAAGCGACGATCACCTTCAAACACCAATCCTGTTTCAGCACCTGCAAAACCGGCTCGTACCGCGTTGTTCACTTCGTCAACAGAAACACCATACCGGGCTAACGCGCCTCGGTCAATGCGCACCACCACTTGTGATAGGCCCGTTACTTCTTCCACATACAAATCCTCAGCACCCTCAACAGTTTTAGCCAAATCGCCAATTTGCTTCGCGTATTCACTCAGCACGTTTAGATCTTCTCCATACACTTTCACCACAATATCCTGACGTGCTCCGCTCATCAATTCATTAAAACGCATTTGTATGGGTTGCTGAAAACCGAATGTGGCCCAAGGAATCGCGGCGAGTGCCTTAGACATCGTATCTGCCAACTCCTCGCGAGTTGTAGCTGAAGTCCATTGATCGTGTGGTTTCAAGACAACGATTAAATCGCAGGCTTCCACCGGCATTGGATCCACCGGAACTTCGGACGAACCGATTTTCCCGACAACTCGCTCAACCTCCGGAAATTGTTCCAGTATTGCGGATGCTTTCAACGCGGTATTTACCGTATTGTCCAATGAACCGCCGGTAAGGGTTCGTGTTTCAATGGCGAAATCACCTTCGTCTAATGTTGGAATAAACTCTCCTCCCATTCCCGAAAACACATAAAACGCGACTAGCAACATCGCAAGCGAAACACCAACAATCGTTTTCTTCCATTTCAACGCGCCACGCAATAACGGGATGTAGAGTCGTTCCAATCGTCCGATAATGCGATCGGAAATGTTCTTCTTCTCGCTTTGATGTCTGTTCAACACCACTGTTGCCATCATGGGAACATAAGTCAACGACAACAAGAATGCACCCAAAATAGCATATGCAACCGTTTGCGCCATCGGTCCGAACATCTTGCCTTCTACACCGGATAATGAAAGAATCGGTAAATACACAATTAAAATAATAAGTTGTCCAAACGCTGCAGAACCCATCATTCTTCCGGCAGATGTTTTCACGTTTTCTTCCAGTTCGTTTCTTGTCATGGTCTTTCCACGGAAATGCACATGCATATAATGCAATGTGGCTTCCACGATGATGACTGCGCCGTCTACAATTAATCCAAAATCAATTGCGCCCAATGACATCAGGTTTCCGGAAACTCCTGTCAAATTCATCATCCCTATTGCGAACAACATAGCCAATGGAATTACGGAAGCCACGAGCAATCCCGCACGAAGATTTCCGAGTAAGAGTACCAGTACAAAAATTACAATGAGTGCGCCTTCTGCCAGATTTTTCACAACAGTGTTAATTGCAGCATCTACCAGCTTGGTGCGGTCCAAGTACGGCTCAATGTGCACACCAGGAGGAAGCGTTTTCGCAATATGACTGATACGTTCTTTTACATTTTCAATCACCTGTCCGGAATTCGCACTCTTCAACATCATGACAATTGCACCGACCGTTTCTCCTTGATCGCCGTATGTCATCGCACCGTAACGAATAGCGTGACCAATTTTCACTTCAGCTACATCGCTTACCAGCAGCGGAACTCCGGAAGCATTTTTCTTCACAACAACTTGGCGAATATCTTCTTCACTCGTGATCATTCCTTCACTGCGAATAAAATAAGCGTTCGGTCCTTTCTCGATATACGCGCCTCCGGTATTAGAATTATTCGTTTCAAGTGCATTAAACACATCTGTGATAGTCACTTGATGACTTCGTAAGCGTTGCGGATCAACTGCAACTTCATACTGCTTCAGGTATCCGCCAAATGAACTTACTTCAGCAACACCGGCCGTTCCCACCAGTTGACGGCGAATAATCCAATCCTGTATGGTGCGCAATTCTGTGGGTGAATATTTCTCCCGATATGCAGGATCAACTTTCAAAACGTACTGATAAATTTCACCCAAACCTGTTGTTACAGGCGCTAATGCAGGCTTTCCGGCTCCGGGAGGAATGGCATCTGCAGCATCTACCAATCGTTCGCTCACTTGTTGTCGGGCCCAATACAAATCGGTGTGTTCGTGAAAAACAATGGTTACCACGGATAAACCGAATCGTGAAAACGAACGGATCTCTTCAATTTCCGGAATCGTTGCCATCGTTTGCTCAACGGGAAACGTAATGAGTCGTTCAACTTCTTGTGCTGCCAACGTAGGCGACACAGTAATCACCTGAACCTGATTATTGGTAATATCAGGAACTGCATCGATGGGTAATTGGGTAATCGCATACGAACCCCAAATAATCAACCCAACAATGAACAAGCCGATGACCAGCTTATTTCGAATAGAAAAATGAATTATTGCATTCAGCATAACATACTGTATTAACTGCACTGTGTGAAACAGCACAAAATGATTAAAGAAAAAACAGAATGATTATGCTGCCTTGGGCGGCTGCCAGATGGAGCCCGAGAAGGCATCAAGTTCAGCGCCTTGCACCTGAGGAATAACTACAAGACGAAACGTGCATGCGTATCCTGACAAACGATACACGACACTACCGTCCAGCATCAATACCGAAGCGGCGTTCAAATGTTGAAATGGCAAACAATCTTCATCATTGTGATCCTCATGACGATCGGAATGACCATCAGTATCGCACGCGTAATGCATTTGAAGGAAATCGGCAAAGGAATTTGCATCCGTGGCTTTATGATGTGCGTAATGTTCCATTAAATGCGGAACTTTCAGCCAATCCGTTCCTCGCCCGTCAGGCGTAAAGGAACAGATCAAAAACAGAAGTGCAAATAAAAATGCCGAAACTCGCATGACACAAAGTTACGCGATTAATTTCGGGAGCAACCTGATATTAATTAGGTTTTTATAACTTTAGCACATGAGAATTTCTACCACCACCGGTTTTTCGTTAATAGCAGTTGCCACAGTTGTGGTGATCGTGCTATCGCAATGTGCTAAAGACGTTTACTACGAAGGCGTTTGTTTCAGCGGAGATGTAAAACCAATTTTCACAACCAACTGCTCCATGCCGGGATGTCACAATCCTGTTGATCAGGCGAACGGTTATGATTTTTCAACTTACGAAGGAATCATGGAAGGTATTGAACCGGGAAATCCGTGGGACAGCGAAATCTACGAAGCAATTACTGCTGACGGAGATGACCAAATGCCACCTACACATAAGTTGAGTGCTAAAGAGATTAACACCATCAAAGGTTGGATTAAAGCGGGTGCTAAAAACGACACCACTTGTGCTACCGGTTGCGATACTGCAGTGTTTACCTATTCACAAGGTGTAAATCCGATTATCGAGCGCAATTGCCGCGGTTGTCACAATAACTCATTACAGTCCGGCGGTATTAATCTGGAGACACATCAGGATGTTGTTACCGTGCAAGGTTTCGGAGGACTATTCCTTGGTGTAATTCGTCACGACAACGGATTCAATCCAATGCCTTACAATCAGCCAAAAATGCCGCCTTGTGAAGTACGCGTTATTGAGAAGTGGGTGAATGCGGGGATGCCGAACAATTAAAGCATTCAGAACATTATAAAAAAGGCGGTGTTTGATGCACCGCCTTTTTTTATTCTACTACAGGTAGATCGAGATTGATTTCATCCTTGCGTTCACTGTATTTGATTTTAATTGCGAGTCCACCATCTACACGTTCATTAATTTGTGGATCCCAGCCGGTGGCATAGATGTAATACTTGCCTGCTTTCAAACCTTCCACGTGTACATGACTTTCGCCGACAGTTCCTACTACAATCATATCCGCAGAAATAGTTGGATTAGCCGGCAATTCCTCTTCGTTGAAAAACACAAACACACTGTCTTTGTAATTTGCTGTACTAACGATAGGAACCGAATGATGTTTCGGACTCACTACTAACGTTGCGTTTCCACCGTCGCCGGCTTTGCAACCAAATGCACCCATTGCGACTGATAACGTCGCTCCAGCCAAAAATAATTTCCCTTTCATGCTTCTTCGTTTCACTTATTAAACTTCGAATTTCTGTATGACAACAACTCAAGTGAAGGATTAGTTCTGAACCGAAATAAATTTCAGCATATCGCTATAGTTGTCTGCGATGGAACGCGAAGTAGAGTTAACAGACATTAAAGATGCCGTTGTTGCAATATTGAGAGTAGTTGGTGTTTTAAACCATTCGCCTGCATCGGCAGCTAAATTAATTTGAGGATTTGCTGTGCTACTTACAATTGCATGTGTGGTACCCAATGAAACCGAAACAGTACGCAGAGCACTGTTAGGGCCACTGAAACCACCGATGTGATAAATAACTCCATTTTGTGACGCACTGCTCTGCGGCGAATTCCCTTCAAGTTTAGCCATGATATAACCGGTACTCCAGGTCCAAAACATTCCATTCGCAGGATCGAGTGCCCCGGTCTGAGAGCCGGACACGTTTCTTGCACTATCCACACCAATTAAAAAAGAAACGGATGCATAGTGCCCTGCCGGCACGTCGGACAACTGAATCGTCTGACTGGATGCATTAGCGGCATCAATCAAATAGTAGCCGTCCGGAACGTTGTACACATTATTATCTGCTGTAGTGAGCTTGATATTGCTCAAATAAAACTTAAAGCGAGAAACCGTCATGGTATCATTGTTTGCCGTAACGTATGATTCCGTATTCAGGTTCAACACGCTATCACCGAACATGGGCAATACGTTAATGCGCAAAGTGCCTGTTGTTCCGGTAGTATCATCATGTCCATGATCATCATCCTTTTTACAGGAAGTTGCAAAGGTGATTGCGGATGCAATCGTAAGAAGTAACAAAGACTTTTTCATAGTGCGCATTTTAGTAAAAATCTATTTAAACAAATATAACCTCCACAATTGTTAAAAACTGTGATTCAGGTCACAAAATTGAACTATTTACAAGCGGACATTACTTCCTGAAATCTGGAATCTGTTCTCAACGCCGTAAACGTCTCATCACCACCCAATCGAGCAATATCCCTGAAACCTAATCCGGGAAGCAATTGCAGCGACTTCATCGCTTCTTCATTTAAACTTAACATGATAAACAAACGCGCTTGCATATACGCCCATTCCGAATTTGTAGGATCCACGATGCTGTACACTTTAACCAACTTCTCCGTGGCGCGCATATTCGTCATTTTGAACGATTGTGTTGCATAGGTATAACAAGTTAAACTCACGTAACCGCGCAAGCGTCGGCGCATCAACTGCTCATGTCGAGAAGTTCCGGTAGGCTCAAAATAATTCTTCTCATTGGCTCTCCACCAGGTGGTATCGCGCATCAATACCGCTTCGGAAAGTTCCTTTTGCAATGCATCTTCTTTTATCGCCAGCGACTCCAATTCTTTACGATCCTTATCTGCACAGGCATTGGCGTACGATGATAACCGCGCTTGATAATAATCCGCAATGGCCTTATTTGAGGACAAACTCATATCACGACACCATTGTGAGGCCCAATAACAGGAAATGCCTGCAATCGTATCGGTGATCGTTTGCAAACGTTCCGGAGCACTTGCATTCAATACCATCAAGGCCGCTTCCACTGCTGCAACAGTCGGCCATTCGTGCTTACCCGACGTAACCAGCATCGGTATGTTCTGATTCTTCTTAGACATTTCATCCTTATAGCGCACTGCTTCCCGATAATTCATATCCGCCAGTCCGGCTATTATAACACAAGGCTTAGAAACAACTCCCGAAGGAGCCGCCCCTGCGCAAACAACACCGGCAACATCGTTCATCCGGGCTGCACAAAATGCTGCAACACGCGCGCCGCCTGAGAATCCGACCAGATAAACCGGCGTGCGATTTCCGAATTTCTGTTGTATATCTTTTACCATTGAACCAACCAGGTCGAAGGAACGACCTTGATCCATACCATTACGAGTACTCATCGATCCCGCCAACAACCAACCGTTTCGTGCCGCAACTTCTTTATAGCGAAGTAATACCTCATCTCCCTTTCCGGATGGATCAAGCAGCAACACAGCGCCTTTCAATCCAGTCGTTGTTGTATCGGGAACGTATAAGCGATAAGTAGCTTCACCCGCAGTAACGGTAATCTCTTGGTTAATTTGAATAACCGGAGCGGCTGTAACAACCGAATCCGATTTTTTATTTTGATCCTCGGGAGTTGATGATCCACAGGACCACAGCAATAATGACAATAAAGCAATTGGTAGAATTCGCATAAACAAATGTAATCAGCGGACAGGAAAATGAAACTCCTGATGTAAATTCGTAGCGATCGACCACCGTAAACATGTTACATCTGAATCGTTGTCTTATTGCCGGAACTATTTTGCTGGCATCGTGTAATGTTGAAGTGCCTGATGAAGCTGTTTTTCGGTGGAATCCGGCTGAATCTACACATGCATTAACCGAATATGTTAATCCCATGATTGGTACTGCAGGTCATGGACACACATTTCCGGGTGCCACTGCTCCATTCGGCATGGTGCAATTAAGTCCCGATACGCGCGATGACGATAGCTGGGACGGTTGTTCCGGATATCATTACGACGATTCACTCATCCTTGGATTTAGTCATACGCACTTAAGCGGAACCGGATGCAGCGATTACGGAGACATTTTAATTGTACCCGGCACCGACGGGAGTAAAGACATCCTCAAGAAAAACAAGCGTGACATCGGTTCCACCTATCAGCATAAAAATGAAAAAGCAAGCGCCGGATATTATGAAATAACATTGGATAACGGTATCCGTGCAGAACTAACGGCATCTCCGCGTGTGGGTGTGCATCGCTATCATTTCAACTCCGGAGAAAAACGATGGATCGTTTTGGATTTAGTGCATCGTGACGAAGTGCTGGATGCAGGACTTGATATTATTGATCCGAATAATGTGAGTGGATTCAGACGTTCCAAAGCGTGGGCAACTGATCAGGAATTATTCTTTCATGCCACCTTCTCTGAAGCCGTGGAACATGTCGATACCTTAATTGATGGAAATAAAATCAAAGCTATTTTCTATTTCCCGGACAACATCAAGGAGTTGACGATTAAAATGGCGCTATCCGGTGTAAGTGAAAGCAACGCCCGCATGAACATGCTAACTGAAGTGGGCAATGATGGATTTGATGCGGTGCTCCGGAAAACACGTCACGACTGGAATAATGAGTTGGGCAAAATTTTAGTGAAAGGTGATGAGCGTAAAAAGAAAATATTCTACACCGCATTGTACCACTGTATGGTTGCGCCTAATGTTTACAGTGATGTCAACGGAGAATATCGCGGCATGGACCACAAAGTATATAAAGACACTGTGCATCAGCGTTACACCGTGTTTTCGCTTTGGGACACGTACAGAGGGCTACATCCGCTATTCACGATCATTCAGCAAAAACGCACGAATGATTTCATCCATACATTTTTGCAACAGTACAAAGAAAGCGGTCGACTTCCGGTATGGGAACTTTCATCCAACGAAACGGATTGTATGATCGGATATCACAGCGTGTCAGTAATAGCAGATGCGTGGTTAAAAGGCATTAATAAATTCGACACCACCCTCGCTTTCGAAGCGATGAAGGCCTCTGCCATGCGCGACGAGTTGGGTTTGAAAGGATACAAACAACACGGTTTCATTCCTGCAGAAGGCGAAGCTGAATCTGTTTCGAAAACGTTAGAATATGCTTACGACGATTGGTGCATTTTGCAATGTGCACGAAGAATGAATTCGCGTGGAGATGAAATTCTGTTTAGCAAGCGATCGCAAAGCTGGAAGAATTTGATGGATACCACCACAAAGTTTTTTCGTGCGCGTATGAACAATGGCTTTGTTGAACCTTTTGCACCGGCAGAAGTTAATTTTCACTACACGGAAGCGAATGCGTGGCAATATTCTATGGCCGTGCAACACGACATTCCGGGATTAATCGATTGGCATGGTGGTTCGAATAAATTTGCATTGCATCTGGACAATTTATTTTCTGCACCTACGCAAACTTCCGGTCGTGATCAGGCTGATATTACGGGTTTGATCGGACAGTATGCACACGGGAACGAGCCCAGTCATCACATGGCGTATTTGTACAATTACGTTGGAGAAGGTTATAAAACACAAGAGCTGGTACATGAAATTTGCAACTCGCTGTACACCGATCAACCGGATGGTTTATGCGGCAACGAAGATTGCGGACAAATGTCGGCATGGTATGTTTTGAGTGCTGCAGGATTCTATCCCGTAACGCCCGGCTCTCCCTATTTCCAGTTGGGAAGTCCGCAATTTGAAGAAGCTGTTTTTCAACTGGAAAACGGCAAGCGTTTTACGATAACATGCAGCAATGCGAATGACAACAATCCGTATTTAAGCAGCGCAGGATTTGCGAACGACTTACAAATTTCGTTTGAAGAAATTATGCAAGGAAAAACACTTGCATTGAGTAAATCGAACACGCCATCACGATCCTTCGACCCGCAAGCACTATTAAAGAATACATTCCCGCAACCATTGCCTCCACTTATTGAGGGCGCGAGTTTAAGAACATTCACCGGTTCCAAACAGATAAAAATTATTCCGCGCGCATCGGCCGATGAAGTGTATTACAGCATTAACAATCAACCTGCACTGCGCTATACAGCTCCGTTCACGATTACAAAAGATGCCACCATTTCGTGTTATGCAGTAAACGGAAGTACGACAAGTGATGTCGCTTTATCATCTTTTTATCTTTCACCGGGATGGAAAGTAGCGTCCATCAAACATCCCTACGCACCACAATATGCAGCGGGTGGACAAAACGCATTAGTAGATGGTTTACGAGGAACGGACAATTTCAGAACAGGATTGTGGCAAGGATTTGAAGGCTGTGATGTTGATTTAGTAATCGATTTGGGCAAAAACGTAAGCGCGATTAGTATCCAAATGAATTTCTTAAGTGATATTCGTTCCTGGATCTTTCTTCCAACAGAAGTAAGCTTTGCGTTATCGAATTCGGCAACAGATTCCGGCAATAATTGGAGTAAAGCTATTTCACAGAATACGTCAACACCAAGAAAAACGGGCACTCCTTTTATTGAGAACTATTCCTGCAAATTGCGTGCAACAACAGGACGATACCTGCACGTAAAAGCGAAATCTATTCTAACTTGTCCGAAAGATCATCCCGGGGCAGGAAAACCGGCATGGTTATTCGCAGATGAGATCACCATTTTAAACGAACAACAATGAACCGTAAACGATTTATAAAAACAGGTGTTCTCGCTGCAACCCTGGCAGGCACAGGAACATTATCCGCAGCACACGACAAAAAGAAAAAGCAAAAAGTGAATACTAACAGTAAGCCCGGATTTCCGCTCGTCATCTCCACCTGGAATCACGGCATTCCGGCCAACGAAGCGGCCTTTCAAGCTTTACAACAAGGCGGAAGTGCTGTGGATGCTGCAGAAAAAGGTGTTTGGCAAATTGAAGCCGATGCTAAAAATACCAGCGTCGGTTTAGGCGGATTCCCTGATCGTGAAGGTATTGTTACGCTGGACGCCTGCATCATGGATCATCTTGGTCGCGCAGGTTCTGTATGTTTTGTTCAAGGCATTGCACACCCGATTACTGTAGCACGCGCCGTGATGGAGAAAACTCCGCACGTTATGCTTGTCGGGAAAGGCGCAGAATTATATGCGGAGGAAATCGGCATGAAGCAGGAGAAAAATAAATTATCTCCTGAAGCAGAAAAAGCTTGGAAAGAATGGCTGAAAGAAAAACAATATAAGCCTATCATCAATATTGAAAACCACGATACGATTGGTTTATTGGTGATGGATAAAAACGGCATCATGGCGGGATCTTGCACCACCAGCGGACTGGCATTTAAGATGCACGGGCGTGTCGGCGATTCGCCCATCATCGGTGCAGGACTATTTATCGATCAGGAAATTGGTGCTGCAACTTGTACCGGTTTAGGAGAAACTGTTTTGCGAACGTTGGCATCACACGTTGCGGTTGAGTGCATGCGCAACGGCTACACACCTCAGGAAGCTTGTGAAGAAGCCATTCGTAGAATT
>CALJIF010000069.1 GCA_937974275.1 uncultured Flavobacteriales bacterium | reverse complement strand
TAATAATTTTGACTCACGAACAATCACACACACGATATAATCTCTCTGAAGTAAGGAATTAAATAATGGAAAAAACACACGCAAAAATTTGGGAAAACTGTTTAAACATTATCAGAGACAACGTAAGCGCACAGAGTTTTAAAACTTGGTTCGAACCGATCAAACCGGTTAAGCTTGCAGGTAACGTTCTTACCATTCAAGTACCAAGTCAGTTTTTTTACGAGTGGCTGGAAGAGCATTACATTACGCTTCTGAAAAAAACAATTAAGAAAGAGTTAGGCGTTGAAGGAAAATTGGAATACTCTATTATCATGGAGAACTCCTTCAGCAACACCAAACCTTACACAGTAAAAATTCCTACTTCCAACAGAAAGGAAGTGAAGAATCCTGCTGTGGCAATGCCTATCGATTTAAACAAGAATACCATTCGCAATCCGTTCATCATTCCAGGATTGAAGAAAGTAAATGTTGAATCGCAACTGAATCCGAATTACTCCTTCGACAATTTCGTTGAAGGCGATTGCAACCGCTTAGCACGTTCTGCAGGATTTGCAGTTTCACAAAAACCGGGCGGAACAGCATTCAACCCACTCCTTATATATGGTGGTGTCGGATTAGGAAAAACACATTTGGCACAAGCCATCGGTTTGCAGATTAAACATTTGCATCCCGGCAAAACAGTATTGTACGTTTCTTCCGAAAAGTTCACGCATCAGTTCATTGATGCCGTTAAGAACAATCACCAGAATGATTTCGTTCACTTCTATCAAATGATTGATGTATTGATCATTGATGATGTACAGTTCTTCGCAGGAAAAGATAAAACGCAGGACGTATTCTTCCACATCTTCAATCACCTGCACCAAAGCGGTAAGCAGTTGGTGTTAACATCCGACAAACCTCCTGTAGAAATGCAGGGCATGGAACAACGTTTGTTATCACGTTTCAAATGGGGATTGTCTGCTGACTTGCAAGTTCCAAGTTTGGAAACTCGTATCGCAATTCTGGAGAAGAAGTTATATATCGACGGCGTTGAACTTCCACGTGAAGTAGTTGAATATCTTGCGTACAGCATTACAACTAACATTCGCGAACTCGAAGGTGCATACATTTCCTTGTTGGCTCAGGCTTCTCTGAATAAGAAAGCGATTACGCTGGATTTGGCGAAGCAAATGATCGACAAGTTCGTAAAGAATACCGCTCGCGAAGTTTCTATCGATTATATCCAGAAAGTGGTGTGCGATTATTTCGATCTTCCAATCGAATTGCTCAAGTCCAAAACACGTAAGCGCGAAGTTGTTCAGGCGCGTCAGATTGCGATGTATTTCGCTAAGAGCATGACAAAATCTTCTTTGGCAACTATCGGTATGCATTGCGGTGGTAAAGATCACGCAACTGTATTGCACGCTTGTCGTACGGTAAACAACCTGATGGACACCGACAAACGTTTCAGAGCATACATTGATGAGTTAGAAAAGAAACTCAGTATCCAATAACAAAAAAGGCTGTCTTTACCGACAGCCTTTTTTGTAGCTCTTATTTTAGAAGCGTTCCTTTACCTCTTCACGAAACTGAATTTCGAACGCCGTGCCGTGATCGGAAGTAATCGTTAACGTACCGTTCAATTGATCCGTAAGCATTCGTATCAGTTGCATTCCCAAAGAACTTTCGTCTGTTCGGTTATTCGTATTTAAACCGACGCCGTCATCAGATACAGAAAGTATGTACGTATTATTTCCTGCTGCCTTCAATCGGATGCTCAGTTCACCTTCATCCTTTCCGACAAATGCGTACTTCAATGAATTGGATATAATCTCATTTAATATCAAGCCCAGCGGCACAATGGTATCAATGGTCAGCAGAACATTATCGATTGCTGTATTTAAATGGATAACCGTTTTACTGTCGTAAGCGTCAATCAAGTTGCTCACCAAATCTTCGATATAACTTTTGATATCCACGTTCACCAAATTCTTCGACTCGTACATCTTCTGGTGAATCAATGCCATAGAATTTATACGATGACGTAAATCTTCAAAGTGCGCCAACAACTTCGGGTCATCAATGGCATCTGCCTGAATATTAAGCAAGCTGGAAATCACTTGCAGGTTATTCTTAACACGATGATGAATCTCCATCAACATTACGGTCTTTTCTTCATTCTGTTTAGCAATTACTTGTGTACGTTCTTTCACTTCTTGTTCCAGGTGCTCCTGCTGTTCACGCATTCGCTTGGTGCGACGTGCATTAAAAAAGTAGATAAGGCCCGCAATCAGAATAATATGCCCTAACATAAACCACCATTGTTTCCAAAGCGGAGGCGGTTCAGCCTGAATCGTAATCGGGCAGGACAATTCTGCTTTCGACAACCAGTTTACACCATCTTCACTGGCGATTACACGAAACACATATTTTCCCGGAGGCAAATTCGAATACGTTATTTCCGGAATACTCGTAACAGGCTGCCATATCGAATCGAAACCAACGAGCATGTATTTGTAACGTACTTTTTCCGGGTTCGGCAAATACACCCCGATGAACTGAAACGTTAAGTGATTGAGATCGTGCGCGAGATCTAATTTTTCGGGAAGATTGTACCAGCCTTGCTGCGCAGCACCGGCCATGGTCCAGTCTATCGGTTCTAAAAATAATTTGATTGCAGTAATATGAACCTGAGGACGTGATCTTACCGGCAAATCTCTTCCGGGATTAAATCTGATAATTCCTTTTACAGTCCCGAACCAAATACTGCCATCGCGCATATTACAAACCGCACGCGAATTACATTCAATACCCCTGAAACCTTCATTTTTGGAGTAATTTCTCACTTCAAGAACATTTCCCATGCTTCCCAACTTCACACGATCCAATCCTTTGTTAGTTCCCACCCATAAATAACCATCCGCATCAAACGTGATCAAATAAACAGTGCTGGATGTTAAGCCGTTGTCTTCATCATATTTCTTGAACGTCATACCGTCATAACGCATGACGCATAAGTCGGTATGAAACCAAATCGCACCTTCTTTATCCTCTATAATTGATCCGATATACGAATTACATAATCCATCTTGTTCTTTAAATATCGTATGCTCTTCCCCATCAATCATCGCGAGCCCATTGCCCGTGCCTGCCCATACACGACCTTTGCTATCTACTAAAATATCATGCACATAGTCCATGGGTAAATGCCCGGTTGCAACCGAATAATTTTTCAATTCATTACCGCGCTTTCTGAACAACCCTTTCTCCCATGTTCCAATCCACAAGTCTCCGTTTGCAGCAGGCTCAATAGCGCGTACACGAGCACCATTCAGCAGTGTTGTTCCTGCAGAAGGCCCACTCACAGCCGTCATTCCTGTTTTATGGCCTACCCAAACTGTTCCTTTTTCATCTTGCGTGATGGCAACAGGATTTTCAAACTTTTTACCCTGAAATAAAACAGGAGTAGAAATAAGTCCGTTCCATTTATAGACACCACCACTTGTAGAACCCACCCAAACAGTTCCATCGCTTGCTTCAAAAATCCGGAACACATTACTTTCATTTAATCCGGGAACATGTCGAAACGAAGAGAAAGCTTCCGAACTCAAACGCAACAATCCCATTTCACGCGTTGCCATCCACACTTGCCCTGTATTGTCTTCTATGGTTTCCAATACAGTTCCGGCGTGCATACCGTTTTGATTTTCGTAACGATCTACATTGCCTTCCGACTTGTAATGCACAACCAGCGCGTTATCTGTGCTGATCCAAATTCCACCGTTACGATCAGGATTAATGTTCATGATGCGTTTACCCACCATGGCACGTGTTAAATCATTCTCACTAAAAGTTTTCGTTGCTGCGCGATACGTGAGCAGCCCGTTGTCTGAACCGATATAGAGAATTCCTTTCGATGAACATCCGATTTGGGTGACACTAAAATTCGGCACTGTGGACGGCGAAGCTAATAACTGCAAACGAGTACCATTAAGATGATACAACGCGGTATCTGTAACAAAATACAATTGTCGTGTTAACGGATCTAGTGTTAAACTATTCACCCGAGCGGTTGTTACCACCCTCGTAGCCATTTTGTCGGTATTACCTAAACGATAAACACCATCAGTACATGCAAAATACACGGCATCAGCAGTGCATACGATATCTCGAATTTCACTTACAATTCCGTTATCAGCATTATAAAATGTAAAAGACTGCCCATTGTAACTATATGCGCCGCGAAACATTCCAATCAACCAAATTCGATTCAACGAATCTTCCGCAATGCCCGTAATGACATTATGCTTTAAACCATCTTTTCTACCAAACTCACGAAAACGAGAACCGTCATATCGATTCACTCCGCCGCCCGCTGTTCCTATCCATAAATAACCACGACTGTCTTGAAGTACACATCGCGCCTCCGATTGGGACAATCCTTCTTCAACGGAATAAGTGACAAAATCTAAATCCTGACTAAACAGTGCAATACCATTCAAAATCAGAAACAGCAACAAATACTTGCGCATAGGTAGGGTTAGGTTATAGCAAGTTAGGAAAAACAGTTTACCGCACCAACATCGTTTACATCTGACGCGTTAGCTATCTTCGTTTCAAGAACTAAATTTTTATGACAAAAATTTTAATGGTGTGTTTAGGCAATATTTGTCGTTCACCTCTCGCGGAAGGATTAATGCGTCATCATTTGATACAATCAGAATTACATCACATCACTGTTGATTCTGCAGGAACTTCAGGTTGGCACATCGGTGAAAAACCGGATAAACGTACACGTGCGAATGCAGCGCAACATAGAATCGACTTAGACAGCTTACGCGCGCGACAATTTGCTACCGATGATTTTTCGAAATTTGATAAGATATATGTGATGGATGCGTCCAATTATCGTGATGTGTTAACACTGGCTAGTTCTGCGGAGGATGAAGCCAAAGTAGATTTATTGCTGAACGCCATTTATCCGAATGAAAATCGTGCTGTTCCGGATCCTTATTACGGTGGCGAAGACGGATTTGAAGAAGTATTTCAGCTCGTAAATGCTGCATGCGAAAGAATTGCACAACAACTAAAAGCTGCACAGCATGAATAAAGCAACCGTGTATTTGATTCCCGTTGGTTTGCACGACGATGCGAGTGCAGAAGAAGTATTAACCGCTGATGGTATTCAACGTATTCATACGTTACGAAAGTTTGCCGTGGAGAATGAAAAAACAGCACGCCACTTTTTAAAAAAATGCAAACTGCAACATGCGCTGCAGGAATTGGAATTAGTGCCTATTGGTAAGCACGCAGAACAAACTGACGAAGCGGTAATTAAAAAATGGTTGAACGAAGGTGAATCGTTCGGGGTGCTCTCCGAAGCAGGTTGTCCCGGTGTTGCAGATCCCGGAGCGAGTGTTGTTGAACTGGCTCATCGCGCGAATGCTTTAGTTGTGCCTCTTATCGGACCATCATCTTTATTACTCGCCCTAATGGGTTCCGGAATGAATGGACAACACTTTAAGTTTCACGGCTATCTGCCTATCGACAAAGCCGATCGTTTAAAAGCTTTGAAACAAATCGAATTTGAAATTCAGAAATTCGGTTCTACTCATTTGTTTATTGAAACACCATTTCGGAATAAGCAATTACTGGAAACATTGTTTCAAGGCTTGTCCGGAGATGTTGCATTATGTATCGCACTCAATCTGACTGCACCAAATACCATGCTGAAAACGAAAACTATTCGGGATTGGAAGCAGTCGCAATTACCGGAAATTCACAAAGTTCCTGCAGTGTTTTTATTGGGCAGATCTACTCGTTAACACCTGAATGCCGCTGGTATAAACAAGATCAAATCTATTTTCCAGATTTACTTCGGTGCCACGTATAATGTCAATTACACTGTTGGCCCAATTCAGGTAATACAGCTTTCGTTCAATCACCCAATTATCCGGTGGTGCAATGATGATATCCGAGACATTGCAAATTTTATCACTAATGCGAATTAAACGCGCTTCAAAGGAAAGACTCGATGCTCCAACTAATTGTGCTTGTTTTCTCGCGTGTGTATCCAGATGTTTATCATCGGTTAATTCTTCGACGATTGAAGCAACGCGATTACCGAAACGTTGTTCAATATCCCGACGAGTATAATGTGTGTCTTCCACCACATCGTGCAACACCGCCGCCATTAATATTTCCTGATCTTCAACGGACGCAAGTTCTGTGAGATAATTCATCACTTGCAAAGGATGATTGATGTAAGGAGTCTTTCCATCTTTCCTCACCTGCCCCACGTGCGCATCCGCGGCAAATAATATGGCTGCTGTCAAAGGTTGCATTACAATAATATCACTTCACGAATCAACTCGCTGCCGGCTTCGGCATTTAGCACTTCAATAATTTTACTTTTACCAAACGAGAGTTCTTCTCGCAATGCGGCTGACTTCACTTCGACGTACAACACCCCGTTGGTAATTCGAATATCACCGGTGTATTTAGCAATGACAGGCCCCATAATCCGCTCCCAACCCGACAACAACTTCGCTTCCGACAATTTGCGATCCAGACGATATGTTTTGAGCATCTCGTCAATCGCCTCTTTCATGCTGTATTCGTTGCCCTTTTTCTGAACCATTATTATCGCACCGCTAACTTCTGCACCATTCGCTGTGTATCGGTAGAAAGCACAATGCTATACATACCAACAGCCCATGTTGATGTATTAATAAAGTAGTTAGTTGCACCGGCAGGAATCATCCCGGCATGAACAACTTCCACAACGCGACCCAAGGCGTCGATTACTGTTAGGGTACCTTGTTGAGTCTCGTTCATGCTAACCGGAATACATGTTAAACCATGCGAAGGATTCGGATAAGCAGGCTGCCAATTCGTCGTCGACTGATCCGCTACATTCATCAAACCGGTTACTTCAAACTTCCACCATCCTTGAGGAGCCGGCATCGGACGCACCTGAGATTTTCCTGAATTTGCCGTAGCCGCGATGTAATAATAAATGTGAGTTCCAACAGGTTGTGCCGGAATAAAACCGGTCCACGTATTTGCAGATGCGTTAGTCAAATTCATCGTTACACTCTGCCATGCTTGCGTAGTATCGGTTGTCCAATACAAAGTAGCAGTTTGAATTCCTGTTTTGTGTTCAATTCTTGCATCCACTTGATAAGGAGTGGTTGTATTTGTCGTATTGCTTAATGAAAAATGAGAAATCCACAACGGGTCGGAAACGCCCACCGAATGCGTGATACAGTGAATTGCACCACTTGCTTGAATAATGTTGTTGCAAGTAATTCCTACAACGTTGTAGCCGGGCAACGCTTCTCTCCAAATTCGCAATGCAGTAGTATCGTATTGCTGGTAATAAATAGGCAACAATACGGTCTTATTCACGAACACCGCGTTGGTGTACGTTGTATAATCACCGCCCTGATGCGGGTAATCACCATTGATATCAGGAGGCATTGGAATACGAATAACACGATACGGTTGTCCATCGGGCGCAGTAAAATTGGATAACACGTATTGTAAATTGGCCTCAATCTGAGGACCATCGGCGACGTTTTGCGGATATTGCCCTACTAACAAGGTATGCTCATCCAGCAATTTCATGTGCATATCAATATGGTGAATACCATCATACGGCAACACATCCATTTTGATGTAAGAGTTGATTCCCATAAAATGATTCATAATGGTATCTATCTGGGCGTTCGAATGATTGGTATTTTCCTGCAACACCAATTCCGAACTAAACGCCGTGCCCAATCCGTCCGACATGAAATTACCACCGGTATGCACAAGATTATATGGCGCAACTGAGGTTTCAAATATTGGAATTCCTAATGTTCTTGCAATTACGGAAGGAATGGTATCATCTTTCGGACGGGGACGATTGTAAATCCAGTCCACTAATACGAGTGAATCTACATTGTTCAGATAGCAGGTGTTTTGACCGTAATCTCGAATCCAGATACTGTTATAAGGAGCAATAACATAACGGATGTTTACCAACGGAACATTGTTGTTGATCAGGTAAGTTTTTACCGTATTGGAATCCGTGCAAACAATATAAACCGTTGCTTCTGCTTGCGCGTGTCGCACAATCTCTTTCAACACCGATTGATACGATGTCCAAGTGATGGTAAGTGCCTGCACTTCTTCCCATTCTGCGGCTGTACGTATAGGTAATGTTGGCGGAGTGGTTATTCCGTTCGGCTGAATAGCATTCAGGTAGAAATTCATTTGAGCCTCTTCGCCGGGAGCCATTCCTACAGGTAACGAGCTTTGGGCATACCCGCCGATTGAAGTCCCCAAAAGTGTTAACAACGCAACAATGAGCGCGTAAGATTTTTTCATAATCAAAGTGATTGATACCCTAAGATAGTATAATTTCATCCAGGCCGTATCTTCTAGGCATATATGCGTTACACTAGAAAATCGGGGGTGCCGGATTGTATTTATGAATAAATGTTAATATATTGCAACCTTACAACAATACCAACATATGAAAAACACATACGTTTGGAGTGCATTTTTGGGTGTGGCAATCACTCTTGGACTAAATGCACAACACAACAATCACGACGGGCATAACCATGGAGCACAAGGAAATGTTGCAGTTCACAATTACGGCGATTCGCTGCAAGGTTTGAACGTGGACAGCTTGGTTCGTATCACGCAATTGGCTCATTTGCCAAAAGGTGAAGCGGAAAACTACTTAGCAACGCAAAAGCGTAATTACGTAGACATCAAGTATGGCTTAGGCGATGCTCCGGATTACTTAACGGGTTACAACTGGCCTCAAAATCCTGTTGCGGCATGTACCAACCTTGATTTTGAGACAGGCGATTTCACCGGCTGGACAGGCGCTATCGGTGACAACAACGTCAATTCACTTGGCCCCATGTCCAACATTCAAAATGGAATTTTCACGACAGGTCAAAATGCCGCAATTAACAACGGTAACGCACGTCATACTATCATGACTGCAGCAGCAGGTAATGACCCATGCGGCGGATTTCCAATCGTTCCTCCGGGATATGGCAACTACGTAGTTCGTTTAGGTAATAATACTGCGAACTATCAAGGTTCAATCTTAGAACAAACATTTACAGTTGATCCTTCTTCCACCAACTTTACATATCGCTATGCGGTGGTTCTTAATGATGGTGGTCACTTACCGAATGAACAGCCTTACTTTAAGGTGGAGGTATTGGATCAAAATGGCCAACCTGTTTCTCAGTGCGCACAATACTTCGTTACAGCAAGTAATGCGGCTCAAGGTTTCGTGCAGTGTCCGAACGATCCGTTTACTTATTACCGCCCATGGACAACCGTAGCATTCGACTTATTGCCATACGTAAACCAAAACGTAACTGTTCGTTTTACGGTTGCAGGTTGTATTTATTCCGGTCACTACGGCTATGCATACATTGATGCTGCGTGTTCAAGTATTGCTGATGCGGTTGCTGCTCGTTTTTGTCCGGGTTCTCCGGGAGCATTCTTAACTGCTCCGGGTGGTTTCGGTTCGTACCAGTGGTTTGATCCAAACGGTAATCCGATTCCCGGTGCTACTAACGATTCCCTTTTTGTACCGAATGCCGTAACCGGTGACACATTCTCCGTTGAAATGGTAAACGTTGCAGATACTTCATGTAACACATTCTTACAAGTTGTAATTGAATTGACCCCACTAGAGACAACCATTTCGTCTCAGGATCCGACTTGCTGGAACTACAATGATGGAGTTGCAACATCCGGTTGTAATAATTGTATACCGCCAACAAATTTTGTTTGGAACTCGGTGCCTCCTCAGGTCGGGCCCGTCGCCAGTGGTTTAGGTTGGGGCACTTATATAGTCACGATGACGGATAGTATAGGCTGTACGGAATCTGATACGGTCACATTGAACAATCCGGCACGATTGGATACAGCCGGAATTACTACTCAATTCTGTTTTGGTGATGAAGAAATTACTTTGATCGGATTGCCGGGAATGCAAGGGTATCAGTGGTTCGGTCCCGATGGTCAACCAATCCCGGGTGCAACGTCACAACAGTATTTGGTTGTTAGTCCGCAAGTAGGTCAGGAATATTCTGTTGTATACCAAACTAACCCATGTCCTATTTACGATTCTATTATTTTAAGTTATATCCCGCCATCTCCATTGTTTATGCCGGATACCACGGTGAACATTTTCACACCAAACGGAGATTTACGTAATGACTATTTCTACCCATACTACGATGAAACCGTAGCAGGACAAACTGCAACCGGAGTAGGAACTCCACAGTACGACTTCTCATTGTTGTACGTTGGCGCTTATGAAATTTGGGTTTACAATCGATGGGGTGAAGAAGTATTCTATACTAATGATTACACCATTGGTTGGGACGGAAAAATCAATGGAAAGGAAGCTTCGGAAGGCGTTTACTTCTGGGTTGCTAAATTCCAGTCGCGTTGTAAGTTGGATATGGAACCTATAGAACATAAAGGTTTCGTTCATCTGAAACGATAATAACACAAAGTACAAAGACCGCCTTCGGGCGGTTTTTTTATAGATAAAATTATTTTTAGGTTTGTCTAAATTTTAATTTAGACTTTTTATCTTTGCAACCTAAACATATTCAGTATGAACTCCAGATCCGAAGAAAACTACCTCAAAGCAATTTGGAAACTTACGCATCGTGATAGTGGTGCTGTTACTACCAATGCAATTGCGGCAGAGGTAAACACGCGTGCTGCTTCGGTTACGGATATGATCAAGCGTCTTTCGGCTAAAAAACTGATTCATTACAAAAAGTACAACGGTGTAAAGCTTACCGAAAAGGGAAATAAGATTGCTGTGGCTATTGTTCGAAAGCACCGTTTGTGGGAAGTGTTCCTTGTGGATAAACTGGGATTCGGTTGGGAAGAAGTGCATGATATTGCTGAACAATTGGAACACATTGACTCCGATGTGCTCACTGCTAAATTGGATCAGTTTTTAGGTTTTCCGAAAGCAGATCCGCACGGAGATCCAATTCCGGATCATAGTGGAAAATTGGACCAACCTGTTGGCATTACCGTTACAGAATTAACGAGAGGTCAACACGGTATTGTAATCGGTGTAACAGAACACAGCAAAGAATTTTTAAAACATCTCGATCATCTCGAAATAAAACTCGGAGACCGCATTGAAGTTGTTCAGGTTTCCGGATATGATCAATCACGATTAGTGAAACTCAAAAACAAAGAACAACTGCTACTTACACGTGAAGTTGCACATCATATTATCGTGAAGAAGGCACAAAAATGAGAAATAAGACATCACACGAATCTCTTCAGGAAGTACACAGTTCAGTGGACACCAGGAACAGAAAAAGTACCTGGAGACGGTTGTTATCTTTTTTAGGTCCGGCTTATCTGGTAAGCGTTGGCTACATGGATCCGGGCAATTGGGCAACCGACATTGAGGGCGGAAGTAAGTTCGGCTATGCGTTGATTTGGGTGTTGGTCATGTCGAACTTAATGGCACTATTGCTGCAAAGTTTAAGTGCGCGATTAGGAATTGTTGCAGGAATGGACTTGGCGCAAGCGAGTAGAGCCCATTATCCTAAAAAAGTAAATTTCTTCTTATGGTTCTTTGCTGAAATAGCCATCGCTGCTACTGACCTCGCTGAAGTAATCGGCATGGCAATAGGTCTGCAATTGCTCTTCGGATTGCCACTGCTTGTTGGGGTTGGAATTTCCATTTTCGATACATTTCTTTTACTGGCTTTACAACGTTACGGCATTCAGAAACTGGAAGCATTTATCATTGGATTGATCAGTGTTATCGGAATAGCATTTGTGGTGCAACTCTATTATGCAAAGCCGGAAATGAGTGGAATCATCAATGGTTTAGTTCCTTCATTGCCTGACAATACTGCATTATACATTGCGATCGGAATTATTGGAGCAACCGTAATGCCGCACAATTTGTACTTACACTCTTCGTTGGTTCAAACACGAAAGTTTGATTTTACTGCAAAAGGAATTCGTGAAGCCATAAAGTTCAATGTGATTGACTCTGCGATTGCATTGAATCTCGCCTTATTTGTAAATGCATCAATCTTAATCCTTGCCGCTTCCACTTTTTTCAAGAACGGCATGCACGATGTAAATTCCATTCAGGATGCGCACCTTATGCTGGATGATGTTTTAGGAAACAAACTCGCCCCTACCCTTTTTGCCATTGCACTAATTGCCGCAGGACAAAGTTCTACGCTAACAGGAACATTATCCGGACAAATTGTGATGGAAGGTTATCTCAATATTCGAATGCAGCCCTGGGCGCGACGTTTAATAACACGACTTTTAGCTGTAATTCCTGCCGTGATCGTAATTCTTGTCTCCGGTGAAGACCAAACGGATGAGCTTTTGGTATTTAGTCAGGTGATATTGAGTTTACAATTAGGATTTGCCGTGATCCCATTAATTCATTTCACTTCGAATAAAAAACTCATGGGCGAATTTGCTGCGCCTTTAAAATTGATTATTCCTGCTTGGATCAGCGCTGTTATTATTGTATCGCTGAATGTTAAACTTGTTGCGGCAAATGTGGCTGAATGGTTCAACACGTCTGAACATCCGGTGATGCTTGCTATTGCAATCATTCCTCCAATAGCTTTAGCCGCTTTCTTGTTGTTATGGGTAACGTTACAACCAATTATTCAAAATGGTTTACAAGGAAGAACAACAGAACCGCACCAATTATTGGAACGAATTAAGATCATATCACGTGAAGATTTAAAACGAATTGCAGTGTGTGTTGACTTTAGCACTTCGGATGAAGATGCACTATCACATGCATTCAAGCAAGGTGGAAAAGCCGCCACCTATATTTTGTTACACATAACAGAAACTGCCGGGGCTCGCGTCATGAAAGGTGAAGTGGATGACTACGAAACTTCATTCGATAAACAAGCATTACAACAGTACCAAGATGAATTAACGGCACAAGGTTATCTCATTGAAACGAAATTGGGGTATGGAAATCCGAAGGAAGCAATTCCTCAATTAGCGGAAGAATGTGAATGCGAGATGCTCGTTATGGGCGCACACGGACATAATTGGTGGCACGACCTGCTATTAGGAACCACGGTAGAATCGGTTCGTCATAAAATAAAAGTTCCGTTGCTGGTAGTGAATAAAACGAAAAAGTAACGTAAGCGAATTAATGCGAACTTTGCATCACTATGGAGCAAATGCCCGAAATGCAACAGCAACCGAAGAATAACAAATGGGGAGTGCTTCGTCATCTCTTACCATTTCCGGGTTATCGCGCCACACCGGTCATTATTGCATTAAACATTCTCGTTTACGTAATCATGATCAGCACGGGCATCAGCCCGATCTTTCCGCAACCTGCGGACATGATCACGTGGGGAGCAATGTTCAAGCCACTTATCATGGAAGGAGAACAATGGCGTTTGCTAACGTCCATGTGGCTGCATTACGGAATTATACATCTTGCGTTTAACATGTACGCCTTATGGAGTATTGGTCGTGCCTTAGAGCCGTTAATCGGTACAACACGATTTTCCATTTTGTACATACTCGCAGGACTAGGTGGTAGTGCTGCATCTTTGTGGTATCATACGGACCCTGCAGTTGGTGCCGGGGCATCGGGAGCAGTATTTGGTGTGTACGGAATTTTCGGATCGTTGTTAACTACAAATTTGATTGATCGTCGTGTTCGGAAAGAATTGTTGAGCAGCATAGGCATGTTCATAGGATACAACTTGCTATTCGGTTTAACTCCCGGAATTGACAATGCTGCACACATCGGAGGGTTGTTAGCCGGAGCAATCGGTGGTTATTTGTCGTACTTCGATTTGAAACATTTTGTACTCACAGGAAGTCAACGCTTGTGGGGCGCTTATGCAAGTGCGATTGTAATAATCGGACTAACCGCATTGTTGTATTTCAATGTACGCATGCCTGTTGATCCTGATAAAGTAATTCAGGACTATTTTGCGCTTATTGATCAAACGATGCAAGCTGAACAAGATTCGACATTGCAACCCGGAACAGAAACGTATAAAACCAAGATTGTCGATCAATGGAAATCGGCATTGGAAATGGTGAGCGACATTCCGATAGAACGTTTAAACGAACAAGGTAAGCCGTTGGTATTGCTAATTGATCGCGTAGCTAATGAAAAGTACAAGGCCGCATGGTACAATCATTACGGCACTGCTAAAAAAGATCAGGCGATGATAGATAGTGCAACAATCTGGACTATTAAGGCAAATGCTGCTGTCATGCAATTAGACAGTCTGTTGAGCGAGATGAAATAGAATTATTTATCGTGTTCACCACTGTCATCCTTCGCGTCATCCTCTTTGATTTGTTCTTTTAAAACACCGAACAAACGATAAGCAATCAGTTTCCCTTCATTCCCATTCGTTTCCGCATCCAGCTTCACAGTGCCGTTCATCATAGAAGTTGTTGAACCCGGCTCATGTACGGTGTAAGTGATCATTGTTCCGTCTTCTGCATCAACAACATCAACCTGTACCGTTGCCGCATCCGGATCATTACTCCAATTTAAATCGCAATCTTCTAACGCATCTTCAATATTTTCGCGCTCCTTCCCTGCTCCACTCATTTGCAGTTGCATTTTGATCTTCACCGAACTGAACGGCATCAGCTGCGGATAAGCTCTATACATTTTCAACGCCCAATCATTCGCTAGCTCTTCATTTCCTTGCTCGGAATAAACCATGGCGTACGCTTCACAAACCCGCGCGAATAACAAGATATCGTAATCGGAACTCAGATCTCCTGTCGTTAATTCTTCATATGCAAGGTCCAGCTGTTCCAGTGCATCTGTTTCACGATCCTCATTCAAATACAATCGTGCCAGAAACAAACGAATGTACTTCTTCACCCGATCACGAGGTTCCTTCGCCAATTGATCTTCGTACACCTGAATAAAATACTTATCGCTAAAGCCATCAATAACACCCAACACTTCATCAAAACCCAACAAGCTCTCCGAAGAAAATAAAGTATAGACAATTTGATTTCTTTCGGGATTTGCACTGAGCAATGCCGTCAATAACAATCGATATTGATTGACCTGAATGGAATAACGAATTTGACGAACCCAATTCATAGGATTCAACCAATACCACCACTGATCATTCTCAAATTCGTGTTCGAGACGTTCGCGCTCCTTGTTGAGGTAATTAAATGCTGCAACGCACATACTATATTGCTCAGGCCCCCAGGTTGTGCCGATGTGCAATTCATCAAATCGTGCCGCTTTATCAGTAAGTTCCCGGGCTTTGCTG
>CALJIF010000068.1 GCA_937974275.1 uncultured Flavobacteriales bacterium | reverse complement strand
ATGTATTTGACTTTCACCAGCTGTTTCGCTATTAAATATGAAACAGCACTTCCTTTATAACAAACTACCTGAGGCACTTTAAACAATGCTGTTTCCAATGTTGCAGTTCCTGATGTTACTAAAGCAGCTCGTGCATGTTGAAGCAGATTATAAGTTTTCCCGAATACCACCGGAACTTTGGAATTACCCATAACAGACTCATAATATGAAGCTGTTTGACCCGGAGCTCCTGCAATCACAAAATCATATTGCGGAAATTGTTTCGCAGCCGCCAGCATTAACGGTAACATGGTTGCAATTTCTTGTTTTCTGCTACCCGGCAATAATGCTACGATAGGCTTTTCCGTTGCAAAAGGAAGATCGCTTTTGGAATTAAAATCAATTGCGTCTAATAGTGGATGCCCAACATAATCAACAGGATACTGATGACGCGCGTAAAAATCTTTTTCGAACGGCAGAATACAAAACAGGTGATCGACATTGGCTTTAATCGTGTTCACCCGCGATTCTTTCCATGCCCATATTTGCGGAGAAATGTAATAGATAACACGTATTCCTGCCTTCTTGGCGAATGGTGCAATGCGCAAATTAAAACCGGGATAATCCACTAATATGATTGCATCGGGTTGCCATGCAGCAATATCTTGTTTTGCTTTCTCGATATTTTGCAGGATGGTTCTCAGGTTCATCAACACTTCCACAAAACCCATGAACGCCAACTCCCGATAATGTTTGACAATGTGCACGCCCTGCGCTTGCATCAAATCCCCTCCCCAGCCTCTAAACTCCGATAAAGGCTGTCGCTCACGCAATGCCTTTACCAAATTAGACGCGTGTAAATCTCCTGACGCCTCACCGGCTATGATGTAATACTTCATCAGGCAATAAACTTTTCATAAACTACCCAAGCTGTATAAAGGATCGTTGCAAATAGAACGCCTCGTCCCGCATTGTAGTATTCGCGCCACAAGAACAAAAAGAACAACGGAAGATTTGTTGCATAACATCCCAAACTTATTGCACCTACAATTACATGTACACGATCAAAATATTCAATAAATCCGCTGAATGAAGTCTGAACACGATACGTAAACATGTAATACACGAATAAGGCAAATACCGGCATTACAAGTCCCAGTACGCCGCCTACCGCAATATGATCAAGAGGTCCTTTTTTCATAGTCCTTCCAGTTGCTTGATGTTGGGCATTACATTGTACGCTGTTAAATCGAATTGCACAGGTACCACAGACACATAATTATGCTGCAGCGCATAGGCATCCGTATCATCTGCTTCGGGTTCAAAATTTTCAAATCGTCCTGTCAACCAATAGTACTTTCGACCCGCAGGATCTGTGCGCTCATCCAACTCTTCTATCCATGTTCCTTGTGCCTGGCGAGCTACACGTAAACCTTTTATTTCTTCAGCCGGACCTTTAGGTATATTGACATTCAAACAAACGCCACGCTCCATTCCATTCTTCAATACAAATTCGATTAACTGTTCCGCGTAATATTGTGCGGCACGAAAATCTGCTTCGATGGAATAATCCAACAGCGAAAAACCAATAGACGGAACACCTTCAATGGCACCTTCCATGGCTGCAGACATTGTTCCGGAATAAATTACGTTGATGGAATGATTCGCACCGTGATTAATACCCGACAAACACAAATCGGGTTTACGCGGCAACAACTTGTTCACGGCCATCTTCACGCAATCAACCGGCGTGCCGCTGCAACTCCAAGACTGTGCGCCTTCATGTGCATGAACTTCTTCTACACGCAACGTTGAGTTTATCGTAATTGCATGTCCCATTCCTGATTGCGGTTTGTCCGGTGCCACCACAACTACATCTCCAAATTTCAGCGCGGCTTTCACTAATGCACGAATTCCGGGAGCATATATTCCATCATCATTAGTAACCAGAATCAGCGGTCGTTCTTTTGTCATGTTGCAAAACTACTTACATCGCTCCTTGCGACTTTGCTCTAAAAAGTTAAATTAACACAACACCGTGTTAACAAGGCCGTGATTAACTCCGACGTTATTCACAATTGACTGTGAATTAACATCCTGCATTCAATTTGTTGATAGAGCCATCATTTCTACATCATACAGTAGTTATACAGTAAAAGGAGCTTTGTAAAACTTCTTCCAACGTGAAAAAAAAGTATTATCCCGTTATCGTATTGTCCGACTTACATCTGGGAACCTCATCCAGCAAAGCCAAAGAAGTCGTTCACTTTCTGAAACATCACAAATGCGATCAACTTATTCTTAATGGTGATATCATCGACGGCTGGCAGTTGCGCAAATCCGGTACCTGGAAAAAGCAGCATTCTAAGTTTTTAAAATTGGTGCTGAAACGAGCGTCTAAAGGTTGCGAAGTGATTTATCTGCGCGGCAATCATGATGACTTTTTGGATGAAGTGATACCTTTTAAGCTTGGCCGTTTTTCTATACGACGCGATTACAAACTCGAAACTCCTGCCGGAAGATATTATGTGGTACACGGTGATTTGTTTGATACTGTTACCACCAAATTAAAATGGATTGCGAAACTCGGGGATGTTGGCTATACCTTTCTCCTTTGGTTAAATAGGCATTACAACGCTTATCGCGAACGGAAAGGATTACCGTATTATTCCCTTTCGCAAGCAGTTAAAGCCAAAGTTAAAGGTGCGGTCAACTTCATTTCTGATTTTGAAACGCAATTATCCGAAGTGGCGCGTTCACGGAATTGCAGAGGTATTATTTGCGGACATATTCATAGTCCTGCTAATAAGTTCATCAATGACATTCATTATTTAAATAGCGGTGACTGGGTAGAATCGCTGACAGCATTGGTTTTAACACCGGACAACAATTGGGAAATCATTCATTATTCCGAATGGATGAAGCAATTCGCAGAAGCCCATTCAGCGCGTGCAGAGCAAGATGTCCTTGATGAGCAAGATCCGGAAGCAGCTGAATTGCTGGCCGCACTGCGCGTTAAATTATCAGCACAATAAATCACACAACATTAACATCATAGCATGAAAGCGGATAAAAAAGTACTGTTTACTATTCAAGGGGAAGGTCGAGGTCATATGACACAAGCGATTGCATTGAAGTCAATACTTGAACAAAATGGCTATACCATATGTGCGGTATTAATAGGAGCAAGCAAAAGACGCGTGATTCCGGAATTCGTAATTAAAAAATTCGCCGGCATTCCTTTGATCAAAATTCCAAGCCCGAATTTTGTTTTAAAAGACAATAAAGGAATTGACTTATTTAAAACCGTAGTTCACAACGTTCGAGAATTAAGTACATACCGCCGCAGCGCACGTATTCTTGGAGATTTAGTCAGCTTTCATCGTCCGGATGTAATCATTAATTTCTACGAACCCATTACCGCATTGTATGCTTCAAAACATGCTGCATCAAATCGTCCTCCTATTATTTCTATTGCTCACCAGTACCTCAATAAACACGAACACTATAAACATCCTCCGGGACATTTTTTAGATCGACTTTTTCTGAAAGCATACACGAATTTCACAGCCAAAGGCAGCTCTAAATTGCTAGGACTCTCCATTTATCCATTGCCGCCTGCCAAACAAAGCTCTCGTCTTGTAGTTGTTCCGCCATTGTTGCGCGGCGAAATCAAGCAATTAACAGTTGCTCAGGAAGATTTCTTATTGTGTTATACCGTTAATCCGGGCTACCGAGAAGATCTCATTAACTGGCATCGTGATAATCCGGATACTGTGCTGCACATTTTCACTGATTTAGACGGATCTCATGATACTATTAACGTTCGCACTAACTTAACATTACACCGTTTGAATGATGTTAAGTTTCTTGACTTTATGTCGCGATGCAAAGCGTTAGTAAGCACTGCAGGATTCGAATCGATTTGCGAAGCACATTACCTCGACAAAAAGTGTTTCATGGTTCCGGTTGAAGGGCACTTTGAGCAATTATGCAACGCTTATGATGCTGCCTCTGCCGGTGTTGGTCTGAATGGCGATAATTTCAATTTAACGCCGTTTCTAAAGTGGCTATCACTACAACAGCAATCTAACGGGGGATTCCGGGATTGGGAACGGCAAGCCGGTGCTATAATTCTTGCAGAACTCGACAAAGAATTACTTCAGCAATCGATAACGCCGCAACTCATTCCCGCATAATATAAATTCATGTAGATTAGCAACAATGAAGAAACGAGTCGCATTCGTCATTAATCCCAATTCAGGACCCGATAAAAAGACCAATCGCCTGGAGTTGATTCAGCGCCTGTTGAAGGCAGACTATGATGCGGAGATTTTTCTATGGAAAAACATCAGCGACAAAGACAATATTTTCAAAAAGGTATTGGAAGGCAATTTTGATATTGCTGTGGCCGTTGGTGGCGATGGAACTGTAAGTCAATTAGCGGAAGTTTTGGCCGGAACTAAAACAGCTTTAGCAATTCTTCCCTTCGGCTCGGGCAACGGATTGGCGCGTCATCTGGGCGTTCCTATGAATCATGTGGAAGCGATGAAGTTAATTAATGATGGAACCATTGTTGAAATGGACTGTCCTGAAGTAAACAATCAGCCGTTCTTTTGCACTTCCGGTGTTGGTTTTGATGCACGAATCGGAAAGTTATTTGCCGATAGTAAAACACGCGGATTAAAAACTTACGCGCAGATAACGGTACGAGAATTTATCGCTTATCAAGGCGAGCACTTAACGATTACCATTGATGGCAAAACCTTGGAACGGCAAGCGTTTTTAGTTACGGTAGCTAATGCGGGGCAGTATGGAAACAACGCCTGGATTGCGCCGGAAGCTAGCGTTACGGATAGTTTACTCCATATTGCCGTATTAAAACCTTTTCGCTGGTTTAATATGTTGAGTTTAGCAATTCGATTGTTTGCCAAGAACATTCATAAAAGCCGATTCGTGGAGACGTACACCGGTCATGAAGTGAGGATTCAACGTGAAGCACCGGGTGCTATTCATTACGATGGAGAACCGGCGGAAATGGGAACTGTACTCACTTACAAAATCACCGATAAGAAATTACGTGTAGTTGCAGGTAAATCATCCGGTATATAAGCTATAAAACCCGAATTATTTTGATGTAGCGAATAACATAGCCGCTGTTTTCAAAATCGGTTTCTACAACGCCGTAGTGATTTTTCGACGAAGACGCATGTATAAAACGCAAAGGTGTTCCCGGCTCTGAAATGACAATTCCTACATGACCCGGCTTTCTAACACGATGGTTCGTTCCGGTAAACACAATGATATCTCCGGGTTTGCAAGAGTCCTTTGGTATTTCCTTACCGAAATTGGCATAGGCGGCAGAAGCCCGCGGCACATCTATTCCAAAGTGTGCAAATACGAAATGAGTGAAACCAGAACAGTCGAATCCTGATTTTGGCGAACATTGTCCGTATTTGTAGGTGGTTCCTTTCAAAGTTTTTGCAAACGCCACAACCGAATCGCCACAAACTTTCGCCTTCAACGAATCTTGCGCGTAGATTGAATTTGATATCCCGTTGAATAACAACCAAACTAAAACCAAACGCAACCGCAACTTCATAATGTAAAAGTACGCCCTAATACCCGATTTCGAATGTCAATTTCGTTTGGAAATGCTTGATAAATGATAAAATCATTACTTTTGCCACCCATTATTAAGCGATTAATAACAAAGCTTAGAAACGGCAGTACTGTTCTTTGGAAATTCTATGTTACGAATGCCCAGGTGGCGAAATTGGTAGACGCACCATCTTGAGGGGGTGGCGCCGTTAGGCGTGCTGGTTCGAATCCAGTCCTGGGCACTTGAATTTATTCTTTGTCAATTTATCGTATTTATAGAATTGCAACATTAATTGCCCACGTGGCGAAATTTTAGAAAAACAAGCTGAGAGCACGAAGCGTAGTTTTTCTATCCCCTGCGAGCAATGCGAGTTGGGGAGGTAAACGTTCTTTAATAATAGGTAATTGCCCACGTGGCGAAATTGGTAAACGTTGCGGTCTCAGAAGCCGTTGGAGTTTTTCCTTGGGAGTTCGAGTCTCCCCGTGGGCACTGTTTAAAGCGAGAATATTGGATAGATCCGAAGTTCTCGCTTTTTTATTTTAGAATACCGGTACATTTGCACCATGTCGTTGGATAAAACCATTACCATTCTCAATAAACGCGCGTCTTTCGAGTATTCGTTTCTCGAAAAGTATGTTGCAGGTATGGTGCTTTCCGGGACAGAAATTAAGTCAATCCGACTAGGAAAAGCCAATATCACGGATGGATTTTGTGTTATTGAAAACGGCGAAATGATTGCCCGAAATATTCAAATCAACGAATATGATAAGGGCACATACAACAACCACGAGCCGAAACAAGACCGGAAACTGTTATTGAAAAAATCAGAAATTCGGAAGTTGCAGAATAAGTTAAAAGATCAGGGACTTACAATTATTCCGATCAAACTTTTTATCAGCGATAAAGGTTGGGCCAAGCTGGAAATAGCTCTGGCAAAGGGAAAGAAGCTTTTCGATAAGCGCGATGATATCAAGAAGCGCGATACGGAACGCGAACTCCAAAGAAAATTGAAATAAAAAAATCCCCTGTGTTGCCACAGGGGATTTTTATTTTTCGGTTAGTACCGATTAAAAGTGCCAGTGAATCAACAAAGCTGCAGGAGCCATGCCGAATGCAGCATTGTCAGTGTCGATTGACAAACCTGAACCTTTACCACCTTCAAGTGTCATGCTACCAACAGCTGCAGGAGAACCACCGATTGATTCCATTGTAGTTGAAGAAGCGCCCATTGACATGAAGCCGATGCCCCATCCAAATTCACCACCGATTGAAAGCTTAGGAAGGATGAAGTACTCAGCACCCACGAAACCGCGAACACCAACTCCAAACATAGAAGCCTGCTTCATTTCAGTTACACGCGCAGTGTTTCCGTAAGCATCAGTAGTAATGTTAGAACCGAAGTTGGTAGATACACCTGATACGCTGTTTGTAGTGTTCAAGGCATTACCATACTCGTAGGTAGACTTTCCACCTGCCATCCAAATCATCGCCATACCGCCCCAGTAACCCTGTAAACGGTTTTTACCGCGACGCCATTCCATACCGCCACCTAAACCGATGAAACGTGAAGACTCTTTCATTTGGTCTTCTACCATTGCAGGCAAAGCAGGATACGTAGGAGCAGCTGCTCCATCCTGAGCGATCATTGCTTTTGTAGTATTGCTGTTAAAGCCGATACGCAAAGCAACACGATACGCAGATGTTTCAGATGTAAACATCTTTCCGGTGATCATCGCGTTAGCGTTAGTGAAGCCCCAAGCCGGTGCACCGTTGTTTGTATTACCATTCAACATGTTACCGAAGTAACCTAAGAATGGAGAAGCGTCCACGCCGATAGCGTAATCGCCGGTCTCTGGTGTAACCACAAGACCATTTTTGTTAGTGTACTGTGCAAATGCTGACGTAGCTCCGAAAGCAAGTGCTGCAACAAGTAATGTTGACTTTTTCATACTTTTTGGTTTTGGTTTAACAAGTTTAGTTTGGTTTAGAACCGGATCAAATTTGAGAAAAGTTTTTGAATTCAGTTATTAACAAATCACTTAGTTTCACACCGATAATTGTTAATAACCGCGATTATCTTTTCCATTCCCGGTCACCCAACATAGGCACAAAACGAAATATACCGTGCTGTGATTCAATCACTTGACCATCCATAGTTTTCTCAATCAAGGTCATTATTTGCACATTTCCTTCTCCAACCGGAATTACCATTCTTCCTCCGGGTTTTAATTGATCAATTAACGCCTGTGGAATAAACGGTGCTCCACACGTAACAATTATCTTATCAAATGGAGCATATACAGGCCATCCTTTATAACCGTCTCCGTAGGTACAATTAATATTGTATCCCAATTGCTGTAAAAATGGTTTGGTTTTATCGTACAAACTTTTCTGTCGTTCAATACTGAATACTTTCACTCCACATTCAGCCAACACACAAGCTTGATATCCGGAACCGGTGCCCACTTCCAATACCTTCTCCCCTTTTTTCAATTGCAATAATTGTGTTTGAAAAGCTACCGTATAAGGTTGTGAAATGGTTTGACCCGAACCAATAGGAAATGCGACATCATCATAAGCCTGCTTTAAAAATGCATTGTCAGTAATAAATAAATGCCTAGGGATTTTTCCTATGGCATTGAGAACAGACGGATCTGTAATGCGTTTTTCTTTCATCACATCCACCAATTTCTTGCGCATTCCTTGGTGCAGATAGGTATCCTGTAAATTTCGTGTCAGCATAAATGTGTTTGAATAACAACAAATGACTGTTGATATATTGCGAAGCTACGCGATAGCATTTGATGTGCTCACAAATACTTTTGCAAGAAATCAAAAGCGCTATGTTGAAAATCGGAGTATTCGGAGCGGGTCACCTGGGTAAGATTCATTTGCGATTATTAAAGGAAATTCCATCATGGGATTTAGTAGGTTTCTACGATCCGAATCCGGAAACGGCTGCTCTGGTTGAACAGGAACTTCAACTAAAACGGTTTGACTCGGCGGAAGAATTAATAGATGCCGTTGATGCCGTTGACATTGTTACTCCTACTCTATATCATTACGAACTCGCTGCAAAAGCAATTCGTAAGTTCAAACACGTATTTGTCGAGAAGCCACTGACACACACTGTTGCGGAAGGAAAGGCTTTACAGCGTCTGGCATCCGAAGCCGGTGTTAACGTTCAAGTGGGACATGTCGAGCGATTTAATCCCGCGTTTTTGAATGCGCAACAGCAAATCGAACATCCGATGTTTATTGAAACGCATCGCTTGGCGCAATTTAATCCGCGAGGCACTGATGTTTCAGTTGTACTCGATTTGATGATTCATGACATCGACATTGTTCTTAGCTTGATTCCCTATTCTATCAAAAGAATCAGCGCGAGCGGAGTTGCTATTGTCAGTGAAACTCCGGACATCTGCAATGCGCGACTTGAATTTGATAACGGTGCAGTTGCAAATCTTACCGCCAGTCGCATTTCTCTGAAAAACATGAGGAAGTCGCGTTTCTTTAAACGTGATGCATACATTTCCGTTGATTTTCTCGATAAAACGGTAAGTGTTGTGCGGTTAAAACAGGTAGTTGGCGAGCCGGATCCGATGGCATTGTTAATTGATCTGGGCGAAAACAAAGGCAAAAAACAAATCTGGTTCGAAAGCCCTAAGGTTGAACCGGTTAACGCCATCAAAATGGAATTGGAAACTTTCGGTGCTTCAATTTCCAACAAAACGCGTCCCATCGTTCCTATTGAAGACGGCTTGAAGGCGTTAGAA
>CALJIF010000067.1 GCA_937974275.1 uncultured Flavobacteriales bacterium | reverse complement strand
ATCCGTAATCTATTTGCAGACCAACCGTTGGCGAAAATGCGCGGATATAAACCGTCACACTTTTCGTTTAACGTGGATGGAGGTCGTTGCGAAGTGTGCAGCGGAGAAGGCGAAGTGGTTGTTGAAATGCAGTTTATGGCTGACGTGCATTTAACCTGCGATACGTGTAAAGGCAAACGCTTCAAAGAAGAAGTATTGGAAGTTGTGTTTCGCGAAAAAAGCATCGCCGACATATTAGAGTTAACCGTTGATGATGCCATTACATTTTTTGGAGAAGATCCGGCAACCGGTAAACGTATTGTGAATAAACTAAAGCCTTTGCAGGATACCGGTTTAGGATACGTGCATCTGGGGCAATCCTCGAGTACATTATCGGGTGGTGAGGCGCAGCGTGTAAAGCTGGCTTCCTTTCTGGCATTAGGAAATCATCAACCTCCTACCCTCTTTATATTCGATGAACCTACTACAGGATTGCATTTCCACGATATTCGTAAATTGCTGGATTCCTTTTATGCGCTCATGGATAATGGTCATTCCTTGATCATCATTGAACATAATCCGGATGTTATTAAATGTGCCGATTACATAATTGATTTAGGTCCTGAGGGCGGTGATGGCGGTGGTGAAGTAGTTGCATCAGGAACACCGGAAGAAATTGTCAAAAATAAAAAGTCCGTCACCGGGACGTTCCTTAAAGAAAAGTTGATGGACAAAAGTGCGAAAGTTAGTTCATAACATTAATCTTACCGTGCAACCGGATAATTGTTGCTAATAAATATCAACGGCATTGAGCAATCTCGACGTACGACTCATTTCTCCCGACAGTCAAGGATGGACCGAATTGGTTGAATTCCCGAATGAGTTGTATCCTGCCGCAGCAAGATCAGTTCATCGGATCAACGACTTCATTAACACAACTGCAGTACAAATCGGAATTGCTGTTTTTGTTAACGACAAGATGGTCGGACGTGTTGTGGTTTATCGTTCAACTACTCCCGGAACAATGTACATCGGCAACTATGAAGCACATTCGGAATATCGCATTGCAGCTTCACTATTGCACAAAGCACAAGAGTTCGCCAAACAACACGACTGCACTGAATTGATCGGTCCCGTTCACCCTATTTCAGGATCTACGTTCGGTTTGCGTTTGGGTTCTATGAACGATTTTTTCACCGCAGAACCATTACACCAATCGTATTACAGCGTTCAATTTGAACAATGCGGATTCACTCCCGCTTGGAAACGTTTTGCAACGATCGATCGCTATATGCGCTGCGACATGCCCGATGTCATGGCAATTGAAAACCGACTTAAGGCAGAAGGATATGCATTCCAAGAAATGTCCGGTATCGCGTGCTTATCTTACACCAGGCAATGGTATTCATTGCTGCAACAACGTACCAATCGTGTTGGTATTGCGGATAGCGAAAAAGTGTTTTATGAATACATGACGTTGCAGGAGAAACTGTTCTCGGGTGCGATAGGGTTACTGATCAGTAATGACGATATCGCATGTGGCTTAATGATTGGATTTGCAGATCAATTCAGCAGAGCAGAACGCCGCTTCATAATTCATACTTCCCTGTTTGATGAAACGGAAGGTATGAAAGCCGTCATTGAAAATGCGGGAATACGTGCAGCACTCATCAATGGATTTGATGCTTGCATTACTATTCAGGAATTAATACACGGCTTGCAACAACCGGTGTATCGCGGTCAAAAAATCAGAGAATATGCGGTGATGAAAAAATCACTTGTGACTACTGAACAAGTTCAGCACTAAACTGCAAATCGAACAACTTTTTATACTGCCCGTTTTTCTTGATCAATTCATCATGTGAACCCACTTCCAAAATGGTTCCTTTGTCTAAAACGATTATCCTATCCGCTTCCTGAATGGTCGCTAAACGATGCGCAATTACAATGGATGTTCTTCCTTGCGTTAACTGCTTTGTTGCAAACTGAATCAGCTGTTCCGATTCTGTATCAATACTGGAAGTAGCTTCATCCAAAATCAAAATAGAAGGATTGTACACATATGCGCGTATAAACGCGATCAACTGTCGTTGGCCAACGGATAACATTCCACCGCGTTCTTTCACGTCAAAATCATATCCACCCGGCAATCGCATAATAAAGTCGTGTGCTCCAACCATTTTTGCGGCAGTCACAACTTCTTCTCTCGAAATGGAATCGTTATTGAGCGTGATGTTATTGTGAATGCTGTCCGAGAACAAAAACACATCCTGCAAAACCACACCAATTTGACTTCTTAAAGAAGACAATTCGTAATCGCGGATATTAATATCATCAATTGAAATAACTCCCTTGTTGTATTCATAGGAACGATTCAACAAGTTGATGATCGAGGTTTTTCCGGAACCTGTAGAGCCTACAATAGCCAACATTTCACCGGGTTTGGTTTCCAGCGAAACACCACGCAACACCCAATCTTCATCGTTATACGCAAACCACACCTGATCAAACTTCACTTTACCGGTTAAATGCTGCGCAACCACTTCTCCGTTATTGCTGATGGCGTCATCGGTATCCAATACTTTAAATACGCGCTCCGATGCCACCATTCCCATTTGCAATGTATTCACACGATCAGCCAACATTCGGATGGGTCGAAAAAACTGATTGATCAGCAACACGAAAAACGTTACGTCTCCCGGATCTGCAAATCGACCATAAATACGCATTCCCGCATACCATACCAAAAGCCCAAGCGAAACAGAAACCAAAATTTCAACCACCGGAAAAAACACGGAATAGTACCATACCGAACGTACATTAGCATCCCTATGCTTTTTATTAATTTCCTTGAACCTATCCATCTCCACCTTCTCACGATTAAACACTTGCACAATGCGCATTCCCGTTAAATGTTCCTGCACAAACGCATTTAAACGCGACACCTGATTGCGCACATCGGTGAACGATTTTTTAACCGCATTTTTAAATATCCAGGTCGATAAAAACATAAGTGGGATGGTTGTCAATACCACAAGTGTTATTCTCCAATCCACCATCAACATAAACACCATATACACGATGATCGTGAGCAGATCGCCCGCTATCACAATAAATCCCTGACTGAACACATCATTGATCGCTTCGATATCGGAAACTACACGAGTAACGGCTGTTCCTACAGGTGTGCGATCAAAATATTTTGCCTTAAATCCTAATACTTTCCGATGCATCTGCACACGTAAGTCACGCACAATTCGTTGACCTAACAATGAAGTGGTGTATCCGTTGGTGAATTGCAAAATCGATTCCACCAGAAGTAGTCCGATAAGGATAATGGTAAATACGAGTAACTCGTTTCGTAAGACCGCTTCATGACTTGCATCTGCAGGTGTGACGATAAAATTATTTACCGTATGACGAATCAACATGGGACGCACCACAGAAAGAAACGACAGTGTCACCGTCATCACAATCGCCAGCGAAAACAATCCACGGTAAGGCGTTGTGTATCCCAGCACACGCTTTAACAACGACCAATCAAACGCATTACCTTTTTTCTCACTCATCGCTATTCACTTTCAATGCTTCAGGATATATAATTTCTGTGAGGTAAAGTCCGTGAGCAGGAACTGATGCGCCTGCTTCGCTTCTGTTGCCTGAACGAATAATTCTGTGCATGTCATCCGGTTGTAATTTTCCGCGCCCGATATCCATCATCGTTCCAACAATTGCCCGTACCATATTTCTCAGAAATCGGTTGGCAGAAATCGTGAACACCGCATAAGGGCCATGTTGCATCCAATACGCCTGTTCGATGGTACATAAAGTTGTCTTCTCGTTTCCACCGGCTTTACAAAACGCTGCAAAATCCTCATATTCCTGAAGAATTCCCGCAGCTGTGTTCATAGCCTGCAAATCGGGCATGTTACGAATTTCCCAGGCCTGATGGGCGTTAAACGCATCTTTGCCAACCAACAAATGATATTCATAGGTTCTCAATTCGGCGTCGAATCGGGCATGTGCATTTTCAGGAACCGAATAAATCTGTTTCACTGCGATATCCGACGGAAGTACACAATTTAAATGATACACAAAGTCTGCATCGCCCGCAGGAACCGGCTTTACGGCATCAAAATGTGCGAAATAGTCTCGTGCATGTACACCGGCATCCGTGCGTCCGCAACCCACACAATCCACATCTTCACGCAGCAACATGCTCAGCTTTTCATTCAGCTGTTGTTGAATCGTCATTGTCGTATGCGGCTGCGCCTGCCATCCCTGATATGCAGTGCCTTTGTATGCCAAACGAATAAAATACCGATTCACGCCTGCAAAGGTACTCATTCGCACGATACTTGTAGTAACATGTAACAGCGCATAAGTCTGCTGTTCCCGAACAGTGCGTTAATGGATTTATCAACAAATCGCACCTGATAAGGCTTAACATTTTTTTGCGGCCTAATCCCGTTAAATGTAGCACTACGGGTTACCTTTGCCCGGTTAATATCATGCTATGAATCAAGACATTCAAAAACTGAACGAAATTATTCGGGAAGAAAGTGCATTCACCGACTCCATCATGCGCGAGTTGGATCACGTTATTGTGGGACAACGCCATATGGTGGAACGATTGCTCATTGCTTTACTTTCCAATGGACATATTTTGCTGGAAGGTGTTCCGGGATTGGCGAAAACCCTTGCCGTAAAATCTCTGGCTTCAACCATTCACGCCGAGTTTAGTCGCATTCAGTTTACCCCCGACTTGTTACCGGCCGATGTGGTTGGTACCATGATTTACAATCAGAAGCAGGAACAATTTTCGGTGCGTAAAGGACCCATTTTCGCCAACTTCGTTCTGGCCGATGAAATTAACCGCGCCCCGGCAAAGGTGCAAAGTGCTTTGCTCGAAGCGATGCAGGAACGCCAGGTGACAATTGGTGACAATACGTTTAAGCTTCCTGAACCTTTTCTGGTTTTAGCCACCATGAACCCTATCGAACAGGAAGGAACCTATCACTTGCCTGAAGCACAAGTGGATCGTTTCATGTTGAAGGTGGTGATAACCTATCCGAACAAAGAAGAGGAACAACAGATTATTCGTCAGCAGTTAAATCCTGCAAAGAAAAATATTAGTCCAATCGTTCATCCGGATCAGATAATCAAGGCGCGTAATGTGGTGCATCAGGTGTACCTCGACGAAAAAATTGAAAAATACATTGTCGATCTCGTGTTCGCTACGCGCTTCCCGCAAGATTATAAACTGAGTCAATTCCAGTCGATGATATCATTCGGAGGCTCTCCGCGTGCGTCCATCAGTTTAGCGCAAGCGGCCAAATCGTATGCGTTTTTGCAACACCGAGGATTTGTAATTCCGGAAGATGTGCGTGCTGTTGCGCATGACGTATTGCGTCATCGTGTGGGATTAACATACGAAGCGGAAGCAGAAAACATTACTTCTTCTATGATTATTAATGAAGTATTGAATGTTGTTCAGGTTCCCTGATCATAACTAAATGCGTACAGCAGACCTCTTAAAAAAAGTTCGTCGCATCGAACTGAAAACGCGCAGTCTCAGCGATCAGGTATTCGCAGGAGATTATCACAGCGCGTTTAAAGGGAGAGGTATGACTTTTTCGGAAGTACGCGAATACCAACCGGGTGATGATGTCAGAAACATTGACTGGAACGTTACAGCCCGATTGAATCATCCGTTCATTAAAGTGTTTCAGGAAGAACGTGAACTCACCGTCATGATTTTGGTTGATGTGAGTGCATCCGGAAATTTCGGAACACGTGTCCAATCGAAACGTGATTTGCAAAGTGAACTGGCCGCTGTATTGGCATTTTCTGCAATCCAAAATAATGACAAAGCCGGCATCTTGTTTTTCAGTGATCGCGTTGAAAAATATGTTCCGCCTCAAAAAGGTAAATCGCAAATTGTTCGAATCATTCGAGATAGTTTGGAGATTCAACCTGCCGGAAAAAAAACAGATATCGGCAAAGCATTGGAATACCTCAACAATGTCGTACGTAACCGTTGTATTGTTTTTGTGATTTCGGATTTCCTTTCGGGAGAATTTGAAAGTCATTTGCGTGTAGCCAATCGCAAGCATGATGTGGTTGCGGTTCATGTGCAAGACAGAAGAGAACAAGAATTACCCGACATTGGTGTGGTACTGATGCTCGATCCTGAAACAGGACAAGAACGTTGGGTGGATACTTCGAGTGCTAAAGTGCGTGAAGAATATCGTAAGCAATCCACGATGCACCGTTTGTGGGTAGAAGATATGATGAAAAAATGCGGTGTTGATCTGGCGCACATCGGAACCGGTGATGCGTACATCAAAACGCTTTCGGGTTTATTCAGAAGAAGGGAGAAAAGATGAAGCATCGTGCTATTCTGTATCTGTTCATTCTGATTAGTTCTGCTTCGCTTTTTGCGCAAAAAGTGGAAACGGAAGTATTGGTTTCTGCACGTCAGTTTCGGATTGGGGAACAAGTAGATGTTACCTTCTTTGTTCGTTACCGCGAAGGAATGAACAAAAGCGTGGTGAAGTGGCCAACTTATAAAGACACACTCACTGCAGGTATCGATATTCTTCGGACAGATTCACTTCGAACCGAGCTGGTGGATAAAGCGTCTGTCTTGTACGAACAAAGTCAAAACGTGGTGATTACCGCTTGGGATTCGGGCACGTATGTTATTCCGTCCTTTATCATCAATGTTGATGGCAAAGAATATCAAACAGAACCGGTTAAACTATTTGTCACCACTGTCGCCGTTGACACCACAAAACCAATCAAAGATCTCAAAGGTATTATTGATGTTCCTCCTCCTCCAACTTCCAACGAACCAAGTAACGATTATGTGTATTGGATTTTTCTCGCATTACTCATCATCGTTATAGCCATCGTATTATGGAAGGTGTTCAATAAAAATGCGAAAGTCATTCCGAAAGTTGTTCCTGTCCATGAATTACCTCAGGATAAATATCTGGAACGATTAACTGAACTTGGCGTAGATAAACCGTGGTTGCGTGGTGAACTCAAACCGTATCATACGGCACTTACTGATATCATTCGCGGATGGATTGCAGAACGTTATCGTATTGCCGCGCGTGAAATGACCACTCCTGAAATCATCGCGAAGCTGCGTTCCATTTATGCGAACGACAGTGCGATAATTTATTGTGAACGTGTTTTACGAACTGCCGACCTCGTAAAATTTGCAAAAGGAGAACCCGATGCGGAAGAAAACGAACGTTGTCTGAATTACGCGATTGAAATTATTCGATTAACTGTGGAGCAAGAACGAAAAGGAGGTCAGTTATGATCGAATGGTGGAATAATATTGTTTTTGCTTATCCATGGGTGCTTTGGTTTGCTTTGATCATACCTGTATTATTCGCTGTGCAACAATGGATCAATGCCGGCAAAAAAAGTGTACTGACTTTACCTACTCTTCCTTTCCTTAACAAAACGGGAACCCCTGCATTAGTCCGCTGGCGACCTGTTTTACACGTGTTGCGCGCTTTAACTATTCTAATGATCATTATAGTTGCTGCTCGTCCCCAGGCAAAATCAGGGTGGAAAAAAATCAAAGGTGAAGGTATTGACATCATGTTGTCCATCGACGTTTCGCCTTCCATGCAGGCGGTGGATTTTCCTCCGAATCGTTTAGAGGCCGCGAAACAAGAAGCGATCAAATTTGTAAAACAGCGTTACAATGATCGTATTGGAATTGTTGTATTCAGTGGTGAAGCTTTTACAGTTTGTCCGTTAACAACAGATCACGATGCATTAGTAAATATGATTCAGGGAATCAATCTTGGTTCGCTTGAAATGGGCACTGCAATTGGCATGGGACTTGCCAAAGCATGTGAACGATTAAAAACCAGTAAAGCAAAAAGTAAAGTGGTTATTCTGCTAACCGATGGAGAAAATAACCAGGGTGTTATTGCTCCGGAAGATGCCGGACGACTGGCACAAGCTTTGGATATACGTGTTTACGCAATCGGCATGAGCGGTCGAAAGAAAACGTTAGTGCCTACGCAGGTAAATCCTGATGGCAGTTACGTTCAACAATATCAGCAACCGGATATCGACGAAGAGTCCTTACAAAATATTGCACAAGGTACCGGAGGATTGTATTTCAGAGCAGCTGATGCGAATAAACTGGAACAGATCTACTCTGAAATTAATCGTTTGGAAAAAACTGCTTTTGACAGAAACGAAACGGAACAGCGCAAAGAAGAATATTTAGTTTTCTCCATCATCGCGGCATTGTGTATGGCGATTGAGCTGGTGTTACGTAAAACCTTATTCAACACACTGACATGATTCTGGAACAGCCTATATTTTTATTAGGATGCTTGCTGGCACTACCGGCAGTATGGCTGTTTATTCGTGCAGAAAATAGAAATAAAAAACGATTAGCACTGTTGGCTGATACGTCATTACAAAATACCGTAATACAAGCCACAGGAATCGGTCGTCGTCGATTGCAATTTGTATTCCTGATGATCGCATTTCTTCTGGGTTGTGTAGCCGCGTCCGGACCGATGTTACCCGGCGGAGAAGAAAAAATTAAAGTCACCGGGATTGATGTTGTTGTTGCGCTGGATGTTTCCAACAGTATGCTGGCAGAAGACATTTCACCTTCACGTCTCGAACGAGCGAAATTGGCGTTAAATAATTTATTGCTTCAACTGGAAGGTGATCGCTTGGGCATCGTCCTGTTTGCCGGTAAAGCATACACCGGTCTTCCATTAACCGACGACAAATCGGCAGCGCAAATGGTTATCGAATCGGTTTCCGCAGGAACTGTCGAATACCAGGGCACTGCTGTTGGAGCTGCTATCGATCAGGCTACACAATTGTTCTATGATAATCAGGATGGACGCGGGAAAGCGATCATTGTAATTTCAGATGGTGAAAATCATGAAGACAATAGAGCCGAAGCGGCTGTTCGTGCTGTTGAGAAAGGAATTGTCGTGAATACGATTGGCATTGGTTCATCGGGAGGAGCATCTATACCCGAGTTCGATGAAAACGGCAATAAAAAAGGATTTAAGCGTGATGCAGCAGGAAGCGTGGTTACCACACGGCTGAATGAGAGTGAATTGCAAAAAATTGCTGCTGATGGAAAAGGCATGTACGTGCGCGCTACTTCGGGCGATGTTGGTGTCGGTAAAATATTCAGTGCACTGCAATCCATTGGAAAATCCACAAAAGAAATCGTTCGTTATACCAAACTCACTCCACTTGCCGTTTGGTTTTTAGGAGTTGCATTTTTGTTGTTAATTGCAGACTGGTTGATTCCTGTCGGTGCTAAAAAAAGAACATCATAACATGAGAACAATTGTAATGCTGTTAGTGCTGTTACTGGGTTGGGCTGCCGGCGCTCAAAATGCCCCACAGCGCGATGTATGGAAAGAAACGCGTGACGGCAATGCGAAATATAAAAGCAACGATTACGCCGGTGCGGAACAGCATTATCGTAAAGCAACCTCAACGGATTCCAACAAACGTGTTGCTGCACATAATTTAGGTAATGCATTGTATAAACAAGGCAAGTTCGAAGAAGCTTCAAAAGCATACCAACAAGCAACGGTAGGAAGTGATAAAGACTCGCTGGAAAAATCATGGTACAATCAGGGCAACAGTTTGCTGGAGCAAAAGAAATATGAAGAGAGTATCGAAGCCTACAAACAAGCTCTTAAACGTAATCCTAATGATGAAGATGCGCGATACAATCTTGCTTATGCGCAGTCCAAATTGAAAAAAGACAATCCGCAAAATCAGAATCAAAACCAACAGCAGCAGCAACAACAACAGCAGCAGCAACAACAGCAACAACAGCAGGATCAAAAACAGCAACAACAGCAGCAACAACAACAGCAGCAGAAAGACGGCATGAGTAAGGAAGAAGTAGATCGCATGCTGGACGCCTTGAAAAATGAAGAAAAGAAAACGCGTCAGCGCATGAATGACCGTCAAGGCAAACAACAGAAGAAAGGTAAAGACAAAGATTGGTAAGCGTGTTGCGGTATATCGTCATACTCTTTCTTCTGATTCGGACGACCTCCGGAGCGCAGCAGTTGGTATTAACACTCAGCAGTGATACAATTAATTTCAACGAAACGATACGTGTCACGCTTAACGGTGAATTAAAAGACATCAACAACTTCGCCACACTACCCGATATCGACGGTTTAGTAGTAACTGAAACTACCAACGACTACAATTACAATCAGGGAACAGGTAAAGTTGTTTTGCGCCAATCCTTCACGCTGCAACCTATTAAGCCCGGAAAATACAGTGTCGGTCCGGCATGGGTAATGTCCGGGAACAAAAGAGTTTTTTCCAACAAGGCAACCGTTGTCGTTAATCCGAATAAAGATGCCTCGCAAGGAACGGTGTTTATGCGATGTGAACCCAATTACAAGAAAGTATTTGTAGGACAACAAATTGAACTGGCCATTCGGATTTATCATCGCATTGATATTCGTTTGGGTAGCGACAGACCTTTCGCACGAACATTTAACGGTTTCTGGTATCAACCTGGCCCTCTTGATGAAACGTATGGAGATACGGTGATCACTGTCAAAGGCTTGAAATACGTTGGAGAAACGATTTATAAAGAATACGTATTTCCAAACTCTACGGGAAAACTGGTAATTCCGCCGTACGAATACATGTGCTATATCAAGCACAATCCGCATCCTACCGGCGATCCGTTTATCGATGAAATGATGGCGATAGACATGCCCGTGCAGTTATATTCGGATCCTGTTCCCATTGAAGTTGTGGCTTTGCCTCAAGACGGCAAGCCTACTTCCTTTTTGGGTGATGTCGGAAAATTTACGTTGTCTGCAACTGTTGACTCTGCTTCCATTCGTGCGAATGAATCGGTGACGTTAACCGTAAAAATTATGGGATCCGGCAACATCAAATTTATGCAGGCTCCCAAAATGAATGTCCCTTCACACATGGATGTTCAGGTCATTTCGGGAATCGACAGTACAGACAATCACTTCGGTAAAATATCGGGAATGAAGGAGTTCAAATACATCATCACTCCTCGTAAAGTGGGACAAGATTCTATCCCTTCAGTTCTATTTAGTTACTACGATGTTCAGCAATCCAAATACATTACTTTATCAACGCCCTCAATACCGTTACTTGTAAAACCGGGCAAAGTAGAAGCCCAAATCGAAGAAAGCAATTTTTCCGGCTTTCTGAATCAATCTAAATCAGGCAACGGTATTATCGTTTTAATTTTCGGCATAACTATACTGGTATTGCTCGTTGCAGGATTCGTTTATTATCGAAAAAATAAAATTGGTTCAAAGAATAATGAGATTGAAGCGCCGGTACTTCCGGAAACAGCTCCCGAGGTGAAGACAGTGGTGAAAATCGATCCGTTAACAGAAACCTATCAACATTTTCAAGCCGGCAACATGTCCGAAACATTGCGATTTGCTCAGGAAGCACTGCGCGAAAAAATGGCAACTCGGTTCGGAATTGACCGTAACGAAAACTCCCGTATGGTCATGCTGAATAAGATGAATGCTAACGGGCTTAATGAGGCCGAGGCAACTGCATTAATTGAATTACAGAACGCTATCGGACAAATGCGTTTCACGGGCTTATATCCTGATCAGCAACAGGTTAAGGACATACTAGGTGTTATTGAACGCCTATAATTTTGTAGCTGTTTCCGGTAACTTTTTTGCTTCCCGTTCGTTGTACACTCGGCAATGCAATAATAATTGGTGGAGGATAATATATTATTCGTCGATAACCATCTGATTTTTATACATTTGCCAAGGCAAACCAATGTACATGAGAACATTCAACATTATTGCAGTACTACTAACCGTATTGTTTTACGGCGTAGCTGATGCGCAACAAGGAGCAACGCCGGTTAGCGGTCAAAATCCGTATCAAAGCGCCCAGCGAATTGCTGATCCGGTTACACCGCTGGACGGTAGTACTGTATTAGGACCTACTTTTCAATTGAGTTCCTGTGGATTGAACTATACCACGGCATCTCAAAAATTAGGACAGCGATTTTCGCCGGCCGGAGTTCCTCAACCTGCAACATTTACTATTACGGGAATTCCTGCTACGGCGGTTATTCAGCGTGCTTACATCTGGAGTGATATGTCCGGGACAGGTGTGCCGGTGACGTTAAGCGTAACCAATCCATTAGCGCAAAATGCTAATGTTCCGATGACGTTAATTGGAAGTGACCAGGATAAATGTTGGGGATATGGTGGCACGCACAGTTATCGCGCCGACGTTACTGCAATGATTACAGGAAACGGTAATTATACGATATCCGGTTTTCCTACGAATCCGCCAACATCAGGGCAAGATACAGATGGTGCTACCATGATGGTTATTTGGGATGATCCTACTCAAAACTGGCAAGGTGATATTGTTATTTGGGATGGTTGTGTTGTAATTAATGGAGGTACAACTACACAAACAATCAATAATTATACGGCGTGTAGCGGAACGGTTACCAACGCTCGTGCATTTCTGTGTATTGCAGATTTACAAGGACTTGGTGCAACACTCTCATTAAATGGTGCGCCGGGTATTCCAATTGTGGAAGATTGGTGGAACTATGTAGATGTTGCATCAACGATAACCCCATCGCAAAACTCGTCACCATTTAATATTCAATCAGGAGGTGACTGTTACAATTTCCTGATGATGGGAGTGTACTTTCAATCAAACTGTCAAACCTGTTGTGTTGCGCCATTCACGCTGAATATGACACAAACTCCGAGTCAGTGTTCTTCGAACAATGGAACTGCAACTGCAACGCCAATTGGTGGTACGGGTCCATTCTCCTATTCATGGAACACGAATCCATCGCAAGGTGCACAGACCGCGACAAACTTAGCTCCGGGACAATATATCGTTACCGTTACTGACTCTCTAGGCTGTCAAACCATTGATACGGTTGTTGTTCAGGGACAAGGTCAGTTGACCTTAACAGGCGCACAAACTGATGTAGTGTGTAATGGTCAATCTACCGGAAGCGCAACACTTACGGTAACAGGAGGCACAGGGCCTTATACCTACACCTGGAATCCTAACGTGAGCACCGGAAATACAGCCGCTAACTTAGCTGCGGGACAATATGTTGTCGATGTATCCGATAACTTCGGTTGTCAGAACACATTTACGTTTACAATTACTGAACCTGCGTTAGTTCCTATCGTTGCGGTTGGTATAGGCGACACTTCTATTTGTATAGGAGGAACTGCAACTATTGAAGCCGGTGCATCTGGAGGCGCACCACCTTATACATTGAATTGGTTGCCGAATCTGGGAAATACAACAACAATTTCGGTATCACCAACGACAACAACAACATACTCTTGTGTAATTACCGATGCGTGCGGCACACCTGCAGATACAGCAACTGTAACCGTTACGGTTAATCAACTTCCCGTAGTTTCATTTAGTGCAGATGTTCTTGAAGGATGCTCCCCGGTTTGTCCGAATTTCAGCGGATCTTCAATACCTCAAGGTGTGACTTACAGTTGGAATCTTGGAGATAATACAACATCCAATTTGCAGAATCCGAGCAACTGTTATGAGTTGGCAGGCCCATACGATGTTGCATTAACTGTTACTGACATCAACGGTTGTACGAATACATTGTCTGTTGCCAACTATATTACGGTCTTCCCTGATCCTGTTGCAGATTTCGCTATTATTTCACCGCAGCCTGCTACATTAATCGAAGCCAATATTGTATTCGATGATTTGAGTCAGGGAGGAGCAACATGTGTTTGGGATTTCGGCGATGGAAATATTATAACTGTGCCGGGATGCGGGGATGTGACACATCCATATGATGAAACGGGAACATATACTGTAACTCAAATTGTTATTTCTGCCAACGGTTGTGTAGATACTATTCAATACGATGTGATTATTAGTCCGAATACGACATTGTATGTTCCAAACACCTTCACTCCAAACGGAAATGGGAATAATGAAATCTTCTATGCATACGGAGAGTTTGTTTCTGAATTCCAGATGTTGATTTTTGATCGCTGGGGCAACAAAATTTTCGAATCCAACGACATCAACAAAGGTTGGGACGGACGCGCTAACGGAGGCAAAGACATCGCACAAATTGACACTTATGTTTACGTAATAACATATCAAGAAACATACACGGGTCGACGACACAAACTCATTGGTCACATCAACTTGATTCGCTAATAAAATCCCCACTTCGGTGGGGATTTTTATTTCCCGTAAATTGTGTTATCTTAGTCGAGGCAAAATACTGAATACCACTTTAATCTCGTTTTCATGGCACCACGTTTACGCGCATTCTCATTGCTGTTCGTATTCCTTTGGAGTACACTTGCATTTGCTCAAGTTGCTGCACTTCCCGGAGATACGGCTTGTCCCGGTGTTCCCGGCGCTTGCGGCTATCCTGCTGCCACAACTCAAGCTATCGGACCCGGCAACCAGTCACCGCAAAACGGTAACGGTACGTTAGGTGTTATATACGATCAAATGCGTTGCGGATTAAACTACGCTTCAGCTTCGCAGCGTTTAGGACGTCGTGGTTCCTTGAACGGTGTATTGCAACCTGCTCCATTTGCCATTTCCGGTATTCCTGCTTGTGCCGTAATTGAACGCGCTTATTTGTGGGCTGAAGGATCCGGAAACGGAATGGCGCAAACGGCGACAATCAATGGACCTGCAGGAACATTCGCTTTCCCGATGGCCATTGTCGGACAAGGCCCTGATAAATGCTGGGGTTACTCCGGTTCGTATACATACCGCGCAGATGTTACAACTGCGGTTAATGGAAACGGCGTATATAACATTAGTGGAATATTAACGAATCCGCCTACAGCAGGCAACGACATGGATGGCGCAACATTACTGGTTATTTACAGCGTCCCCAGTCAAACTTGGCAAGGTCGTATTGTTATTGCTGATGGTGCTATTGTAATTAATGGTGGTGTAGCCAACTATAACATGCCAATCAACCCTGCTGTGTGCGGACCAACAACAAATGGTTCTGCATTTTTCTGTGTAGGTGATATTCAATTTAACCCGGGTTCATGGTCTGCTAACGGCACTCCTGCTCCACTGAGTTGGAACTGGTGGAACTATGTTCAGGTGAATACAACATTTAATAACGGACAAGGAACTTGTAACTTCAATGTCAATACAGGCGGTGACTGTTTTAATTTATGTGTAGCTGCTGCATATTGGAGAAGTACTACATGTATGACTTGTCCTTTAGCTGTGGGGTTAACATTAACGACGACATCAACCAATGCCACTTGCTCTAATTGTAATGGCACTGCAACAGTTTCCAACGTTACCGGAGGATCTGCTCCGTACACATACTCATGGGCTCCAAGCGGTGGTAACGCAGCAACCGCAACAGGTCTATGCCCCGGAACATATACAGTAACTGTAACAGACGCTACGTTGTGTAACACATCTACTGCTGTAATTACAATTACAAGTACAGGTGGCGGCTTAACATTATCAGGTTCGGAAACTAATGCATCCTGCAACGGTGTCTGTGATGGAACATCCACGAATACTGTTACGGGAGGAACAGCTCCATACACATTTGCTTGGTCGTCTGCAGTAACGAATAATACAGTTGCAACAACCAATACAGCAACAGGATTATGCGCCGGTACTTATACGGTTACCGTAACAGACGCCAATAACTGTACAGGAACGCGAACAGTGACTATTACTGAACCGACTGCTGTCAACGTAACGATTACAACTAACCCGTCCACTTGCGGATTGCCAAATGGTTCTGCAAGTGCAATAGTAACGGGAGGTACAGGACCTTACACGTATTTGTGGACACCGAGTGGATGTACATCTGCTAACTGTAATAACCTCATGGGCGGAGCGTATTCTGTTAACGTCACAGATGCTAACGGATGTCCCGGTATAGGATTAGGTAACGTCAATTCTTTAGCATCTCCAACTGTTACCGTTGTTAGCACTGTAGACGTACTCTGTTTCGGTGGAAATACAGGATCTGCAGCAGTAAGTTCTTCGGGCGGTACAAATCCTGTAACTTATAGTTGGTCGAACGGCGATACGGATACACTCGCAGGCAACTTAACGGCCGGTACTTATACAGTTATTGTCACAGACGCTTCCGGTTGTACGGATACAGCAGTGGTTACCATCAACGAACCACCACAACTCACAGCGACCACAACTCAGGTAGATGTTTTATGTTTCGGCGGCAACACAGGTAGTGCAACAGTTAGTGCTACCGGCGGAACTGCGCCTTATACTTATGCGTGGTCAAGCGGCGGAACCGGTGCAACTGAAGGTTCGTTAGTCGCAGGTACATATACTTGCGATATTACGGATGCTAATGGATGTATAACAACTGTGACAGTGACCATTACAGAACCGCCGCAACTGACTGCAACTGCAGCATCCACTGATGTCACTTGTTTTGGCGCATCCAATGGAACCGGAACTGCAACAGTATCGGGAGGAACACCGCCATACACGTATGCATGGTCCACAGGTGGAACAGCGGCAACCGAAACAGGTATGGGCCCCGGACAACATACTTGCAACATCACTGATGTGAATGGCTGTACTACCTCTATCACGGTAACAATCACGGAACCTGCACAAATTATTATTCAAACAACAACTGTTGATGCATTCTGCAACCAACCAAATGGTTCAGCAGCAGCAACAGCTACCGGAGGGACCGGAACATTAACATACAACTGGATTCCGGGCAACGTAGCAGGACAAAATTTAAATAACGTAGTGCCGGGTACATATAGCGTAATTGTTACTGACTCTATAGGATGCAGCGATACATTAACTGCCGTTGTGGGTAACATCCCCGGTGTAACCGCTACAGCAGGAACCATTACCGATGTTTCATGTTTTGGGGGCAGTGACGGAACGGCAACAGTTAATGCTCAAGGCGGAACATTACCTTACACTTTTGTTTGGGTACCCAACGTAAGTACATCAAATACAGCAACCGGTTTAACAGCCGGCGTTTATCAGGTTACAGTTACGGATTCCGCCGGATGTATTTCTTCAGTAACCATAACTGTTAACCAACCGACGCAATTAACAGTGAGTGCTGCTGTTGCGCCTTCGAGCGTTTGTGTAGGAACATCTGCAACTTTAACTGCAACAGTTAACGGCGGAACACCAACCTACAATACGGTATGGATGCCGGGTAATCTGATCGGTACTACACAAACCGTTATTGCTCCAACCACTACTACGTATACTGTGGTAGTTGCCGATGCAAACGGTTGCGTTGATTCCGCAACAACAACATTGAGCATCATCGAAAATCCTGTTGCGGGAGTTTCTTCAGATATTCAATCGGGTTGTGCTCCACTCTGCGTAAATTTCACTGATGCATCAACAATTGCGCCTCCGGGTGTAATCAATTCATGGACATGGGATTTTGGAGACGGTAATACTTCAACTTCACAAAATCCGAATCATTGCTACCTCGTTGCAGGATTGTATAATGTGACCCTAACGGTAACTACGGCTCAGGGATGCACCAACACGATTATCATGTCGAATTACATCAACGTATTCGCTAATCCTGTAGCTGCATTTAGTGCAACACCGCAACCAACAACTGAATTAAATCCGACGATTTACTTCACGGATATGTCAATAGGTGCAACTGTTTGGAATTGGAGTTTTGGTGATTTGAGCAATGCTTCATCAACGCAACAAAATCCGGTGTTCACCTATGAAACTCCGACTTGCTATAACGTGATACTTGAAGTTTCAACTCCTAACGGTTGCACAGATACTGCATCACAAATCATCTGTATTGATCCGGATGTTTCCATCTACGTTCCGAACGCGTTTACTCCAAATGGAGACGGAACAAACGACAACTTCATTCCAAAGAGCATTGGTATTGATCCAACGAAATATGAATTATGGATTTTTGACCGTTGGGGCAATATGATTTTCTACACGGATGATATGGCTAAAGCGTGGGATGGAACTGTTCAGGGCGGTGGCGGACAAATTTGTCAGATCGACACTTATGTCTGGAAGATAAAAGCAACAGACATTATGGGTAAAAAACACAACCTAATCGGACACGTTTCGATAATCAGATAATAGTAAGTATATTATTAAGAAAGCCGTGGACAGTGTTCACGGCTTTTTTAGTTACTTTCAACCGAATGAAAAAAGTGCTGATCCTTTCGGACACCCACGGTTACATGGATGAACGCATTTTGCACTATGCTGCAGCAGCTGATGAAGTTTGGCATGCCGGTGATGTTGGCGATGAATCGGTTATCAATCAACTCGAGCAAGTAACACAGGTTCGCGGAGTATTTGGAAATATTGACGGACAACAAATTCGTTCTCGCTTTCCTGTAATTAATTTATTTGAATTAGAAGGCTGCAAAATTTTAATCAGCCACATAATCGGTAGACCGAATTCATATGTAGCACGAATGCAAAATATAATCCGTGAAGTTCGACCTCAAATTGTTATTTGTGGACATTCGCACATATTGCTCGTGCAACACGTCAAGCAAGAATCACATTTACATATTAACCCCGGTGCATGCGGGAAACATGGCTTTCACAAAATGAGAACCATGATTAGTTTAGAAATCAACGCCGGAAAACCGCAAAATCTGGCGGTCATTGAACTAGGCCCTCGGACGGTAAAAACTTAACGAAGTCGGTCTGCGGAACGGACCATTTCTTCATCGCGTTTAATGAAATAGTACGCGAGCACAAAAAGTGCGGGATTAATTGCGCTGAAATGAGCACCGATGCCGGGAGAAAAAGACATCGTTTCTCCCATTACAAAATTAATCAGGGTGTACACAAATGCGAGATACATAATACTCACCGTGGCGCCAATTAAACATAAGCGCATCTGAAACTTTCGGTTCTTGAAGTTAAAAGCTGCAATTACTGCTATCGAACTAACCACAAACTGCGCTACCAACGGCCAAATTAAATCTAGCGCCTCTACCGGTGTGGCTGCTGCTGCAACGCCAACAGTTCCAAAGGGCACAAAAAACAACAACACGAATAACAGATCAGTAAGCAGTAAGAAAACGGATTGAATGCGTTGAAACATAAGATTTAAGAATTTTTACAAATTTAGAATTTGATGTCTAAAACGTGGAAAATTAAATTTTTCATGCTCGTGTTGGAACAAAAAAAGTTCGTAATATTGCACTGTATTCTTCCACATGCGATACGAATAATCGCAAGTTCCGGCAGATAAATCCAATTATCATTTTATTCATTCTCTTCTCTGTTATGCTTCAGTCATAACTACTTTAATTCAAAGACTTAAACACTAATTATTTACACATGTACGACATTATTGAGCTCAACAGTAAGCTGGTGGGCGAACTTCGTGAGATCGCTAAGCAATTAAACATCCAGAAAACAGAAACACTTAAGAAGCAAGAATTGGTTTATAAAATTCTGGATCAACAAGCAATAAATACAGCAGGTACTAATCCTACACCTTCATCAACAGAAGGTGACCAAAAGAAAAGAGCTCCTAAAAAACGTGCAGAAGAATCGGTCGAACCGAATGTGAAGCAGACGGAAGATACACGATTTGTCTCCGTTGAAAAGACCGAAACACCTGAAGTGAAGTCATCCGAAGAAACTCCGAAAGAGGAAGTTAAAACCGGCGAACCTCAACATAAGCCTTACGAGAAAAAGAATTTTGAGCAACGTCAACGTAAGCCGTTTGAGCAAAAACAAGGGCATCACCGTCAACAGCAAAATCAACAACAAACACCACCTGTTCCTCCTGCATATCAGGAAGCACCGGCATTTATAAAAGCGCAAAACACGCCTACTAAAACGGATAATACCAATAATCCGCCGGCAACTCAGCAAAATACATCCAACCAGAATCCGGGCCAGCAGCAACAAGGACATCAGCAACGCGACTTCAATCGCCACAACCAGCATCGTCAGCAACAGCAACAACAGTATGAAGAGATGTATAATTTCGACAACATGGTGGTTGCAGAAGGTGTGCTGGAAATTATGCCTGACGGTTATGGTTTTCTGCGCTCTGCAGATTACAACTATTTGAATTCACCGGATGATGTTTATGTTTCTCAATCACAAATTAAATTGTTTGGATTGAAAACAGGTGATACCGTGCGCGGCAGCATCCGTCCTCCTAAAGAAGGTGAAAAATATTTCCCGTTAGTTAAAGTTGATAAGATCAATGGTCGTGATCCGGCGTATGTGCGCGATCGTGTTCCGTTCGACTTTTTGACTCCACTTTTTCCTAAAGAAAAATTCAATTTATCGGGCAGCAATGCAACGTTGAAAGCCCCATTGTCCATGCGCATCATGGATATGTTTACTCCTATCGGTAAAGGTCAGCGCGGACTTATTGTTGCGCAACCCAAAACCGGTAAAACGATGTTGCTGAAAGAGGTAGCAAATGCTATTGCAGACAATCATCCTGAAGTGTATTTGATGATTTTGCTGGTAGATGAGCGTCCTGAAGAAGTAACAGATATGGCGCGTAGTGTTCGTGCAGAAGTTATTGCTTCTACATTTGACGAACCTGCTGAACGTCACGTGAAAATTGCCAACATCGTTTTGGAAAAAGCAAAGCGTCTGGTGGAATGTGGTCACGATGTGGTGATATTATTGGATTCCATTACGCGTCTTGCTCGCGCTTACAATACGGTTCAACCTGCCTCAGGTAAAGTATTGTCCGGTGGTGTTGATGCGAACGCCTTGCATAAACCAAAACGATTCTTTGGTGCAGCACGTAAAATTGAAGGCGGTGGTTCATTAACTATTATCGCAACTGCATTGATTGATACCGGTTCTAAAATGGACGAAGTTATTTTTGAAGAATTTAAGGGAACAGGTAACATGGAATTGCAGTTGGATCGTAAACTTGCGAACAAGCGTATCTTCCCTGCTATTGATCTGGTGGCGTCTTCAACTCGTCGTGATGACTTGTTGATTCCGAAAGATGTACTGCAGCGCATCTGGGTGTTGCGTAATCACTTGGCTGACATGAATTCGAATGAGGCTATGGAGTTCCTGCGTGATCGTATTAAGAATTCTCAATCGAATGAAGAGTTCTTAATCTCAATGAACAGCTAATGAGACAAGCCGTTAAAACAGGCCTTATTGCAGGCTTCGTCATGATGACACTGGAACTGCTGGTACTTGTAGTTCCTAATGGTACAGCGACTTCCATACTACAATATGGAAGTCGTATCGTATTTATTGCTGCGATCTATTTGGGAATTAAACTCACCAAGGAAAAGGAATTGAACGACACCTTGTCGTTTAAAGACGGATTGAAATTTGGTGTGTTAACTGCAGCGATAGCCGGATTGTTATTCTCGGCTTATTCATTTGTGGCTTGGACACACCTGGATATGGACATGTACATGACCGAAATGCGCAATGCCGGATTAACGAATTCAAAAATTCGAATTGCGCTATCTAATCTTACTGAAAGTAATATGCTTTCCGGCGCCTTGTTTCTTGCAATCACCAACGTGATTATCGGATTTTTCGTTTCGGTTGTAGTAACGCTATTGTTGCGTAAGACCAACAATCTGTTATCACCGAAGATTTAGGTTTGCAGTGATTGTGCGAGATCATTAAAATCTACGCCATCAAAATTTCCTGATGTCATCAATAGCAGCACGCTGTTGTCCCATTTTTTTCCTTGCAGCAAACTAACCATCGCTGACGAATCATTACTGACGATGATGTCTTCACGTGCAAAAGAACCGCGCACTTGCTCAACAGTAATTGGCGGCAGTTTTTTATGCGCTATCGTGTGCGGATTGAAATACACCAAGGCTTCATCCGCTTCATTCATGGAGCCTGCGTATTGCAGTAAAAATTCAGCCGTTAACGAACTGAATGTATGCAATTCCATACACGCAATTAATTTCCTATTCGGGAATTGCTTACGGACAGCACCAATAGTGGCTTTCAGCTTTGAAGGCGAATGCGCAAAATCTTTGTAACACGCGAAATTTTCTTCTACACGAACAGGTTCCAAGCGTTTCGCTGCGCCTTTAAATGATTGTATGGCATGATCAAAATCGTGTTGTGCAACTCCAATTTGCTCGCACACTAATCGCGCTGCTTCCAGATTCATCAGGTTGTGATCACCAAATACTTTTAGCGGAACTTGCTTTTCGTTCCGAATCAAATACGTGATTCCATTATCAATCCGATGTTCAGGAACACCATAACCGATTGCCGAAATCTGAGGATAATTTTCTCCGGCCAACTTATTTAAATCCGAATCGTGCCGGCAATAAAACAACTTACCATTCGGTTCAATTAGTTGAATGAATTTCCGAAACTGATCGACATACATATCATACGTCGGAAATACGTTGATGTGATCCCAGGCAATTCCGCTCAACACTGCAATATGCGGATGATATAAATGAAATTTAGGACGACGATCAATCGGTGAAGCCAGATATTCATCACCTTCCAGCACCATATACTTTGCATCACGCGTCATGCGCACCATGGTATCGAATCCTTCCAACTGCGCACCAACCATAAAATCTGCATCTACTCCGCACTTGCGAAGCACATGCAAGATCATGGCAGTGATGGATGTTTTACCATGACTGCCCCCAATAACGATGCGTGTTTTGCCTTTACTTTGCTCGTATAAATATTCAGGATAAGAATACACTTTTAAACCAAGTTCTTGTGCACGAAGTAATTCAGGATTATCAGCACGAGCATGCATCCCCAAAATAACCGCATCCAATTCCGAAGTAATCACATCGGGATTCCAACCATCATATGCCGGCAAAAGACCCGCTCGCTGTAAACGACTTCTGGACGGTTCGCGAATTTCATCATCCGAACCTGTAACATGGTGACCTTTTTCATGTAACGCCAATGCCATATTGTGCATTGCGCTGCCGCCGATTGCAATCAGGTGAATACGCTCTGTCTTCATGAAATAAACTTACCGAATACCCACACACCGAATGTAGCCGCACAGTATCGTTTATTCACACAAAAATGTTATTCACTCCATTTCTTGAATATGGAAATAGCGTTGTGACCTCCAAAACCGAAGGTATTACTCATCGCCACGTTAACTTCGCGCTGTACCGCGGTATTCGGCGTAATATTGATTCCTTGCGGCAATTCCGGATCAGGTTCCGTGAAGTTGATCGTTGGTGGAACAGTATTGGAACGTATAGCAGCAACGCAGGCTATGGCTTCAACAGCTCCGGCAGCACCAAGTAAATGACCGGTCATCGATTTGGTAGAACTCATGTTGACGGTTTTAACAGCAGCTCCTGCCATGGCCTGAATCGCCTTCAATTCCGCAATGTCACCATTGGGAGTTGATGTTCCGTGTGTGTTAATGTAGTCGATATCCGAAAACTGAATGTGTGCATCATCCAACGCCATCTGCATAGCCAATTGTGCACCAAGACCTTCAGGATGAACAGAAGTTAAATGATAAGCATCAGCAGACATTCCACAACCGATAACTTCTGCGTAAATCGTTGCACCACGTTTTTTAGCATGCTCCAGTTCCTCCAAAACCAATGCACCCGCACCCTCGCCCATCACAAATCCATCTCGATGTGCATCATACGGTCGTGAAGCTGTTTCAGGAGATTCATTCCTGGTTGACAACGCTTTCAATGCATTAAATCCACCAATACCGGATTCACAGATCGGCGCTTCACTTCCTCCGGTTATTATAGCATCTGCCTTTCCCCATCGAATGTAATTGAACGCATCCATGATGGCCGTGTTGGATGAAGCACATGCAGAAACCGCAGTATAATTGATACCACGTAATTCATACTTCATGGAAATGTAACCTGAAGTAATATCGATCAATGTTTTCGGAATAAAGAAAGGATTGAATCGTGGAATTCCGTTTCCCGTTGCAAATTCAGATATCTGTTCCTGCAACGTATAAAGTCCTCCGTTGCCACTGGCCCAAATTACTCCAATTCTATTTTTGTTGCCTGTTACCAATATACCCGATTCCTGAATAGCTTGTTCGCACGCTGCCATAGCATACCATGTAACAGGATCCATTTTTCGCAACTGACTTCGTTCGATGTATGTTTCAGAATTGAAATTTTTCAACTCACAGGCAAACTGTGTTTTAAAATTAGTTGCATCGAAGCGTTGTATCCGTGCAGCACCCGAAACGCCATTAAAAAGATTTGTCGCAAATTCAGAGACAGAATTTCCCAACGGCGTTATAGCTCCCATTCCTGTAATGACCACTCGTTTCATCATGTGGTGAAAATACGAAGCACTATAGATTGCACGAAGCGAAATGTGTATTTTTAACCAACACAAGGCTTATGAAAATATTATCGATACTTGCTATTATGCTCAGCACGATCGGAGTGGTTATTTCCCTTATGATTATGGGCAAGTCGGAATGCAGTTGTGCAGCTTCTGACTTCTTTGAAGGCAGCTTGATTCCGGATGAAGCCATAATCGGAGGAATTATCATGCTGCTTATTTCATTATTTTTCATGGTCTTCTCGGTTGTTGCAGCAGTATCAACCTTTCGCGAAAAGCCGCCAATGCTTGCTGAAACGGGGTTGAAAGAATATCCGCCTTTGGAACAGCAATCAACAGACAAAAATTCAAGTACTAACGATTACCAAAATCCTTTTAAGTAAATGAATTTACACACGATTGATACAGGATTTTTTAAACTGGACGGTGGTGCCATGCACGGCGTAGTTCCGAAAAGTATGTGGAGCAAAAAAAATGCTGCCGACGATAATAACATGTGCAATTGGGCAATGCGTTGTTTGTTGGTGGAAAGCGGCAACCGTTTGATTCTGATCGATAATGGAATCGGTGATAAACAAGATGCCAAATTCTTTAGTTATTATTTCCTTAATGGTGACGCGACATTAGATAGCTCCTTAAAGCAAAAAGGATTTCACCGTGATGATATTACGGATGTATTTTTAACGCACCTGCACTTTGATCATTGCGGAGGCAGCATAGATAAAAACGGTAAAACCGCTTTTAAGAATGCAACATATTGGAGCAATGAATTTCATTGGGATTGGGCGACAAAACCGAACGCACGAGAAAAAGCATCCTTTCTGAAAGAAAACATTTTGCCGATACAAGAAAGCGGTCAACTCAAGTTCTTAAAGGAAGGGGAACAGCTTACGGACGGTTTTGACATTTGGTTCACCTATGGGCATACCGGAGCGATGATGCTGCCGCATATATCGTACAAAGGAAAAACTGTAGTCTTTATGGCTGATCTGCTTCCTTCTGCTGCACACGTTCCGTTACCATGGATTATGGCGTATGACACACAACCGTTGAAAACACTGGAAGAAAAAGAAGTGTTTTTACCTAAAGCAGCTTCCGAAAACTATGTATTGTTTTTCGAGCACGACGCGCAACATGAATGTTGCACACTTATTCAAACAGATCGTGGAGTGAGCGTAGATCAGACGTTTCGACTTGCAGAATTATAATATACGCGGCCGCTTTTTTTTAATCGTTGATCTCCTCAGGAAAACAATTCAAATTACAACAGCTGCTGTTTGACAATAACAGCGGAAGGGTGGCAATAATGCGGCTCTTTGTTGAAGGCAGCTTACTTGCAACATTGGGTATTGTATTGTTATACCAATGGAATGTCTTTACACACTTACAAGGCTCCATGTTTAGTGCAGTAGATGCACAACAATACAAAGCATACGGAGAATATTTGCTTGATATAGGTGGTTACGCTTCTTCAACTCGACCCTACTTGTATCCATTACTTGTTGCGGGATTATCCAAACTAGGGGGAATTCAACTACTATGGTGCTTTCAATTTGTGCTTCATGTAACCGGCGGAATGTTATTATTCGCGACAAACAGAAGCACATTTCGATCGATTATACTTTGGGTTGCAATCGTCGTGTTGTATGGCATACACCCAACATTACTGGTACAGACCGGTCATGCGTTAACTGAAAATATCATTACGTTTTTAATGTGCGTATTAGTGTATGTTCAGTTTTCCAAGTCACCCGCAAAAATCTTACACAGTATTTTAATAATCGGAATAGCGTCGGTAATCAAGCCTTTATTTCTGTATCTGTACGTAGGAATTCTTGCTGCGCTGTTGTATCGTGCGTTAAAGAAGAAATCAGGACGCTCTATTTTTAAAATTCCGGTGATAGCATCCATCATCATCGTCATGACACAACCTGTACTAATGAAAATTCAGCAGGGAAGCTTTTTCTTTTCGAAGATTGGAAGCATCACCATTCACGACTATTATTTGCAACTACTTTATGCACGTGTAGAGGGCATTTCCTTTCCGTTACAAAGCGGACCTAACGAGAATGACGCGCAACAAATTGCAAGTGCAACTGCAGCATGGACAACGGGAGACATTTTATCATATGTAGCGCATCATCCGGTTAATGCAGCGTTTACCGGAGTTGAAACGATCTTCTCTAATCTCGATTCAGGTTCTCAACTTTTACCGGGTAACAAAGAAACACTTCCGGTATTGCACGGTTGGGCGAAAGTAGTGCGCAAACTATCCGTTGGATTTCACTTGCTTGCCGTGTTGGGAATAATTATTCTTGCCTTCAAAAAATCTTTAAAAAACCGGTTGGCAGAAAACGCTATACCACTGCTTACCCTATTGTACATTATCATCACTTCGGGTATCAGTTTTTGGCAAGGTGATCGTTTAGTAATAATAGCGTTACCGATTTGGATAATCGTGTATTTCACCCTGCTTCAAAATGCAAGTAATTGTTTATTTCGCAAATAGTAACGACAACTGCATCCTATCCATTTTTCAAATTTGCGTTGTCTTCGTTCAGAACATGAACCACTTATTCTTTAAAGCAAGATTAATGGCTTGAGCTTTATTATTAACGTGAAGCTTTTTGTAAATATTAGTAATGTGCGTGCGAACAGTTAACGGACTTAGATTCATTCGCTCAGCAATTTTCTTATAATCCATTCCATCAACTAAACCTTTCAACACCTCCATTTCCTTATCACCTAAAACATCGCTACGATTACTTGCTTTCTGATTACCTCCACCTGCTAACAACTTTAACGACTTTCGCGCAATACGCGGACTCATTGGAGCACCGCCATATTCGATTACTTCATATAGAGCATTAATCAAGCGCTCCGGACTTTCATCTTTTAATAAATACCCCACTGCACCTGCTTTAATAGCATCAAATATTTTTTCGTCATCATCAAACACTGTAAGCATGAGATAACGAGTGTTCGGATATTTGACGGAACCCGCATTAACAGCCGCAATACCATCCATCACCGGCATATCGATATCCATAAATACCACATCAGGCAACGGATGACAAGATTTCATCTTATCCAAAAACTCCTCACCATTCGCAGCCGTTAATACTATTTCAATATTGTTGGCTCCGTACAACTTTTCCTGCAAACCTGTTCTGTTGATTTGCTTATCATCTACAATTGCAATACGTATCATCTTATTCATGCAAACAACGTCATATTATAAACTCATTTCAATACAGCATTTGATGTATTTATTGAACGGGAACCACCAGATGTACTTCCGTACCTCTTCCGGCCATTGATTGAATAGTAAGCGTTCCCTTTAACTCTGCTGCCCTGGCCTTCATATTCTCCAGTCCGTAATGATTCACAATATCTGCCTTATCCTGATCAAATCCGGAGCCATCATCACCAAGCCTGAATTCAAAAGTGGAACGTGTAGATATAAATTGAATTTTTATTAGCCGTGCGTTTGCATGCTTCAAACAATTGTGAAACGCTTCCTGACAAATCCTGAACACACTTAACGAACTTTCCGGTGTAAACTTAAATTCAGATTCAAATTTTTCAGAGAACTCAACACGACAATCGTTGTGATCGTTCATTATACGTAACACATATTGTTTAAATCGATCAGCGAAGTCATCAGCTGCTAATTCTTTGGAACTGATAGCCCAGATAGTTTCACGTAAGGTCAACATAGCATCTCGTCCGAATGCGGAAAGTCCGGACAATCGTTTAATAAATTCATCCTCATCCTTCCATATCTCGGGATGTGCCATCATTCGATCCAATCCCGAAATAACGTATGATAGTTGCGCACCCACGTTATCATGCAAATCGCGAGAAATACGTACTCGTTCCTGTTCCAATCGTTCCCGCACTTTAAGTTCTCGTTGTAATTTTCTTTGCTGTCGTAGGCGTACGAGATAAATAACCACAACGATGATCAACATTAGTACAAACACCTCAAGAAAATAAAACCAGGATTGCTGCCAATACGGAGCTGCTACAACTATTGCAATTCGTTTTTCAAATCCCCAAATACCGTCCGCATTGGCGCATTGAACAATAAAAACATATTCGCCCGGCTTAAGATTTGAATATCGTGCAAAATGTGCGGTACCCGATTCGATCCATTTTTCTTCCAGTCCTTCCAGTCTATACCGGAATGTATTCCTTTCCCACAAACTGAATTCAGCACCGGCAAAATCAAATGAAATTGTACTTGAATTATAGGGTAATTCAATTCGAGTGATGATGTTATAGGCGGTGTCTTTATGCCAAGGCTCATCCGCAACCATAATTTTATGGATAATCACAGTCGGCGCATGCATATTAATGTACAGCGACTTCGGATCAATTATCGTAATACCATTGACACCTCCAAAATACAGTCGACCATCAGCACTTTTAAAATATGCGCCTGTGTTAAATTCATTCGACTGTAATCCATCATTAATGGTGTATGATGTGTATCGATCTGATTTCGGCTCATAGCGAACTATTCCCCTGTTCGTGCTCATCCATATACAGTTCTGATCATCTTCCAAAACACCGTATACTAAATTGTCCGGCATTCCTGTTTCAGTGGTCAGTATTCTGTCCAATTGCCACGATTGCTCAAAAACATAACACCCCGTAGTAGTCCCGACATAACCAATTCCTGAGCCGGTAATACAAACCGACTTCACCCACACATCATCAGCTAGAGTTCGAAGTTGCCCGCTATCGTATTTATATAAACCATCAGTTGTGCCAATGATAAATACGCCTTCATCAACTTCTGCATATGTAGTTATAATCCGATTATTTAAATACAATATTGTATCTAACTGCCAGTGGTCATTTAACACATACAACCCACTGTTAATTCCGGAAGATAGATTGATATAATATCCATCTTTGGTCACATTAAACCTTGGAAACATCAGCTGGTATTGATCCGAAAATCGAAACTGTTGAATTACTTTTCCGGAACGATAGTTATATTTCAGTACATCACGATCCGTAACCATTGTAACATGCGCAGTATCCAACAACTGAACTCCCCAAACATGATCGAACTCCGGGCCTTCATTAACATTTGAATAGGTAGTGCAAATTCCATTAGAATATACACTTAGCCCTCCTCCATATTGTCCGGAAACAACCACCGCATCTTTGGCTGCTATGCATTTAATCATATTAAAACGCGTATCAGGAGAACGCAAAACAGGAAAACGATTTCGCGATTTGGAGTAGAAATATAGTCCACCCGTATTAGTACAGATCAACAAGTTTCCGGCTTGATCCTTTCTAAATGCATAGATGAAATCTGCTCCTGTAGTAGTAGTATTCAGTCCTCTATAATGTGCTTTCAAAACAGATGATGCACTATCTACAACAAACAGTCCATTCTCACCGCCCAGCCACAACTGACCATCGTGATGAATACCGCATGCAATGCGCGTGTTCCCAAGTCCAACTACAGTGTGCGAATGATAATATAGCAAGCCGTTTTTAAACCGAATTTCTTCAACGATATTTCCGGACATAATTGCACCCGTTTGATTCGTTAAATAAAAAGGTTGTGAAACATCTTGAGTATATGTTCTTAACTCCAGCTGTGAAGTCCCTGCATGATAAATTGCCAAAGCCGAATCAACAACAGAAAAAAACATGTAGGGTCCCAATTGCACAGCACTAAGACTAGCCGCGTTTCTATTGTACTTAAATTGCGGATTTGTAATATTTATCCGCTTCACCACCTTACGTGTCGCAATATCGATGGCAGATATTTGAGCAGAGTCGGACAACACAAAAATTTTACCTTCCCATTCTCCCATGATTACTCCCGGAAATTCAATTTCCCGACAACTGTAAAAACGATTTCGGTGGTCACTGTAAAAACTGATTCCTCTGTCAT
>CALJIF010000066.1 GCA_937974275.1 uncultured Flavobacteriales bacterium | reverse complement strand
AAACAAGTCGGCATGTCCTGACAGAAAAGGTTCTCCCGCGACTAACAATTTCGCATCCGTGTGATAATATTTGGCCACCATGGACGAATCGCGACCATCGTTAATGTGTTTACCAATATCAATCTGATTCCGAATAATAATTTGACGAATGGCGCTAAGATCTGTGATAGGTGCTGCAGCCGGAACCGCAGTGTCCTTTTTTGAAAGCGAATTTTCGTCGCTACGATGACATGATCCTAGTATAAGAATGCCGATAAAACTCAATGCTGCTATAGTTCTCATTGACTCCAAAGTTAACGGAATTAATGACCTCGGAATATTTGGTAATTTTGCACTATGAAAGTTGATATTCTTGCTATCGGAATCCATCCGGATGATGTGGAATTGAGTTGTGCCGGCACGTTGATAAAAGAAATCAAAGCCGGGAAAAAAGTGGCGATTCTGGACCTGTCGGAAGGCGAACTCGGTACACGCGGCGACGCGGAAACACGCAAGAAAGAAGCTGCTGCTGCCGCTGAAGTTATGGGCGTTACCAGTCGTGTTATTCTCAATATGCGCGATGGTTTTTTTACCTATGATGAAGCACACATCCGTCAAATAGTGACTTACATAAGATTATTTCAACCTGAAATTATTCTGTGTAATGCGCCGCACGATCGCCATCCGGACCATGGTAAAGCCGGTAAATTGGTTGCTGATGCCGCATTTTATTCGGGATTGGTAAAAATTAAGACACATCATAATAGCGAAGAGCAAAAGCCATGGAGACCGCAAGCGGTTTATCATTACATACAAGATCGTTTTATCAAACCTGATGTTGTAGTTGATGTAACAGCCGAAGTTGATGCTAAGATGCGTGCTATTCTGGCGTATTCCTCCCAGTTCTATAATCCCGATTCTGCTGAGCCCGCAACACCAATTTCCGGGCAGGACTTTATGGATTTTGTGAAAGCCAAAATGCGCGTTGTGGGACGTGAAGCGGGTGTTGAATACGGTGAAGGTTATGTTGTGACCAGAACTCCTGCGGTTGATTCATTGTTGGAGTTGAAATAGCCGGCAGCTCAAGTAAACAATTGGTCAATGGTTTTCATCGGCAAAAAAAGTTTATCCGAATCAGGTAAGGTGATGAAACCATAGCGTTGATAAAATTGAATTGCTTTTTCATCAATCGGATCTACAATTACTGCAAAAGAAGCGATCTCTCGAGCTGCTAAATGACATCTATATAACGCGTCCAGCAGAAGAAGTTCACCGATGCCCAAATTTTGATAATGCACTTCACGCGCCAATCTTCCCAGTAAAGTTGCCGGTATAGCGGAATAAGATGGTGGTAGGTGTTTGCGGTATAATTCGGGTATAAAAGGTTGCGTAATTGAACAGGCGGATAAGGTGTAATATCCTTTGATTCTTTCGGCGTCCTTTTCATCCTCGATGATAAAGCAGGCTGCTAATTTTTTTTTTACATCCTGCTTGGACTGCATCTGTAAATAACGATCCAACAACAGATTTCCCGATTTGAAATCTCCTCGTGAGTGATAACCGGCAAGAGGAACGGAGATAATATCCGGCATTACTTCTTAGATGCTTTATTAAATCTCTTAGCTGCTGCTTTTAATGCAGCATTCGGTTGTGGTGGATTCATTAACGCTTCAAAGAATATTATACTGTCCTCATGCGAACGAATAATTGATTTCTCTGCTTCAATCAATGCCAGAGCTTGTTGGCGGGCTGCACTCAAAACAAAGTCGCTTAAACTTCTGTATCCGCCCAATTGCGCAGCTTCCTCCAGCAAGGCTTTTTCCTTGATGGTTAAACGCGCATCAAAACGTGTTTTACTATCTGATTTTACAACTCGTGCCATATTTACAAGTGTACGGAAAATTTACGTACAAAATATTTTACGCGAATATTGCGTTAATTGTTTCATTGTTACTGCGAAAAAGAGAGTTTAACTATTCCAGATTTCCCAAGCTTTTTCAGCTTGATAACGGAGCATATCGTAACCGTTCAGAGCAGTAGCCCCAAATCCGGCTGCATTCTGCATAAAAATGGTTGATTCCGGGTTGTACACCAAATCAAATACCAGATGTTCTGAAGTCATGGACGAATACGGTATATCCGGAAATCCGTCAACCTCAGGAAACATACCTAGCGGAGTGGTGTTCACTATCAATTTGTAGTGGCTCAATAATTCCGGACTTACTTGTGAAATGGGTAAATACGGTGATTTATCGGCTGTAGATTTTCTTCCCGTAAACAACACATCAATCCCCAGCGATTTCAGTCCGAACGCAACAGCCGCAGCACCTCCGCCGGTTCCAATAATCAATGCGCGATCGTGATGCAACGTTAAAAACGGTTTTAATGACTTCAGAAATCCGAAGACATCCGTATTAAAACCAATCATTCTTACTTGGTCTCCCTCGCGAATTATGCGAATGGTATTTACGGCTCCGATTCCTTGCGCAGTTGCATCAAGTTCGTCCAGGAAAGGAATTACAGTTTCCTTATATGGAATCGTCACGTTAAGTCCGACTAATTGTCGGTGCGAATGAACCAATTCCGGTAATTCCTGAATATGCGTTAAAGGATACAATTCATACGTTGCATCAATAATCGACTCACGTTGAAATTTTTCGGTAAAATACCGTTTACTGAACGAGTGGGTGAGCGGATAACCGATGAGTCCGAAATGGCGCACGAGCTTATTTCTTGCTGAAACGATGGCGCAAATACGTAATCACCATAGGCATTACGGAAATAATGATAATCGCGATTACTACTCCTTCAAAATGTTTCTTTACCCATTCGTGCGTACCGAGGAAATATCCGGCCAACGACATCGACGCGATCCATAAAAATCCTCCGGCAACGTCATATGGCAGGAATTTGGTGCGGTAAGTCATTTTACCGACGCCTGCAACAAAAGGAGTAAATGTTCTTACAATTGGGACGAATCGGGCCATAATGATGGCTTTAGTTCCGTATTTTTCAAAAAATGCGTGCGTTTTATCCAGATAATCCTGTTTAACAATCCGCCTTTTTCCAATGGTCATGGTAGTAACGCGAAGTCCGAGTGTTCGGCCAATCCAATAATTGGTGTTATCACCCAAAACTGCCGCAACAAACAACAGTGCAATAAGATAAACGATATTTAACCCTGTTGCTTCGTTAGCACAAAGCGCTCCTGCAGCAAAAAGCAGGGAATCGCCCGGAAGAAATGGCATTATTACTAATCCCGTTTCAACGAAAATGATCAGGAATAAAATAGCATATACCAACGTTCCGTATTCCTGAACCATAGCAGTCAGGTGATCGTTGATGTGTAGAATAAAATCGAGTAACTCCTTAATCATACTTACGAAACGGTGATGGATGGATCAATTTCGCGTGACCATGCCATGATGCCGCCCTTTAAATTGTGCAGGTTTTCGAAACCATGCTGCGACTGTAAAGCATTGATAATTGTAGCTGAACGCGCACCGCTTCTGCAATGTACCACAACAGGTTTGTCTTTGGCAATTTTATCCACGTTGCTTAAAACTTCACCCATAGGAATTAATTCACCACCAATATTTGCAGCCTCTGCCTCGAATGGTTCGCGAACGTCAATCAATTGAAAATCGGAACCGTTATCCATCATGGTTTTCAATTCCTGAACAGTAACTTCTTTCATGCTTATGAATTGTTATGGTTGATTTTGTAATTCTTTAGGAAGGAAGGTGAAGAATGTATCTCCGCGCAATCCTAAGCGCAATGTTTCGAGCGGAATAACCTCATCAAAACCGATATTACCCAAATTGACATTCGCACCAAAATGTTTGATAAACCACACTTGCTGCGATTTCTGAGGTGCTTCCCAAAGAATGTTTTCGGGTTTTACTTTGGCAATGATTTTATTCATCAACATGGTGTGCGGCGAACCGTTACGGTGATAGATACCAACGGTGCCACTTTCGCGTGCTTCGGCAATTACTTTCCACGACCCGGCCTGAATTTCACTTTGCATCATCGCGGTCCATTTATTCGGATGAATGATAATGCCTTCTTCTTTGGAACCAACTTCAGAGAGTACCGTAAAATTTTTTGACAGCTTCGAAATGTAATTACACTTTTCATCGTGCGGCATCACAATCGATCCGTCCGAAACTTCAGCGTGATCCAACCCCAACTTCTCGGCGAACTTTACATAATCGTCAAATTTCTTGCGGATAATAAAGGCTTCAAACAATGTTCCCCCCAAATAAACACGCATTCCTGCGCTTTTATACAACTTCACCTTTTCAGCAACGTTTTTTGAAACGACAGATGTACCGAAGCCCAGTTTAATAATATCAATATGATCAGCCAGTGCATCCAGATACAGCTCGGCTTGTTTGATTCCGATGCCCTTGTCCATTACCATTGTTAATCCATGGTTGCGCGGACGTTCAGGACGTTCAGGAATATGGGAAAGCTTAACGTTCATAGTTCAGGTATTGACGAACAAAAGTAAGCACAATTCGTTTTGCGGATTGTAGCTGAACAGGATGTTACGAACAGGTTATTTGCGATAAGATTCTATGACCTCGTTAATGCCGGGGTTTTCCTTTAGTTGCGGCAAGAACTCAAACAATGCATTGTGTTTTTCATAATCCTGACTTAAACCCAAATGCAAATAACTCATGGCGTCTTGTTTACGACCTAATGCCAAAAGATAACCGGACATGCGGTAATTCAACTCGGCATTATCAGGATGGTGTTTGATGCCAACTTGCAAAATTTCAAGCGCTTCTTCGGTTTGTTGCTGGGTAAACAACAACTGCGACAAGTCCAGCCAAATTAGCGGATTGTCAGGTTCAAGCTCCATTACTTTGCGATAAGCAGCTTCGGCTTCTTCGTAGAAACCAAGTTTCATTTGCGTATCTCCGTAAACATATAGAAACTCCGAATTATGAGGTTCCAATGCCAATGCTTTCTTGATGTAATGGATTCCTTCCTGCAAACGACCTAATTGATCTAACACAACTCCTTGACCCAACCAGGCATCGGCGTATTCCGGGTCAAGCGTCGTTGCTTTGCTGTAATTCAACAAGGCCGGTTCATGTTGTTTTAACCGCTCGTAACATTCACCTAAATAGTAAAACGTTTCGGCTTTGGGTTCTTCGTACTTAGCGGTTTCTTTATAGCCGGCTATGGCTTCTTCCAAACGTCCCAATGCTGAAAGTGCATTGGCTTTATTAAAAAGAGCAGAGGCGAAGTCTTCTTTAATGGCCAGGGCGTAATCGTAGGCATCAATAGCCTTTTCAAACATGCCGGAGCGACTGTACGCCACACCTAAAAAGAACCAAATGTTAAAGTTATACGGGCTTTTATCGGTTAATGCCGAAAAAAACTGGATACTTTTCTCCAACTCACCGGTGTTTTCGAAACAAAACGAAATTTCATTTAACGAAGGTTCATGATCCGGATAAATGGCCAGCGCTTTTTTAAATAAAGGAATTGCTTCATCGGGACTTCCCGAATTAATGAACTCAACACCGATGTAGTAATACACTTCTTCCTGAGGAATATCGGTATCCAGTGCTTTCTGATAAGCAATGATCGCTTTTTCGTGAAGCCCCATTTGCCCGTAAATATTCCCCTGAGTCATGAAGATTTCACCCAACGAAGAATCCATTTGTTCTGCTTGTTTTAACAAATCGAGCGCAATACGATTTTCACCGGTTAGGATATGGACATGCGATTTCAGTACTAAAAATGTGGCTGAAAACGGATATTGGCGCCTTCCCAAGTCGGAGGCGTCCGTCGCTTTAACAAACTGTTTTTGATTGATGTAGTAATCCGCGATGTCTTCTAATTCTTCCTGCTCAAAAAAACCGTAATTCCCCTGAGCCCGCATTTTCTCAAATCGCTGTATCAAAACATCCAGAGGGGCATTTAATTCACTCATAAATTTCAGATACGTCCTTAACAAATATAACGTCAACCCGGGCTATTTCTTCTGCTTAACGACGTATCCGGTTGCAAAGTTATCACCAATTTCATGATTTTGGCTGTTTATATGTTTCAAAGGCTGTTCTGCGGGAAATATTTCACAGGATTTAACTTTGTCTCCCGTTTTTAAAACAAGATCAAGTGACTCTAATAAAATCAATTTCAGGTATTCGTGGTACAATTGGCGGTAAGCCGGGAGAAGGCTTAAGCCCTGTGGATGTTGTAAAGTTTACGGCTGCATACGGAACTTGGTTGCAACAGCGTCATTCCCCGGGCGCTACACTTACTGTTGTTGTTGGACGTGACGCGCGTATTTCCGGTGACATGGTCAATCGTTTAGTTTCCGGAACATTAATCGGGTTGGGAATTAATGTTACCGATGTCGGTTTATCAACTACACCAACCGTCGAAATGGCTGTGCCCATGGAAAAAGCCGCAGGTGGAATTATATTAACAGCGAGTCACAATCCGAAGCAGTGGAATGCGCTTAAACTATTGAACGAAAAAGGCGAGTTTATTTCTGCGGAAGACGGTCAGACAGTTCTAGATATTGCCGAACGTGAAGATTTTCGTTTTGCCGAAGTAACTAAACTGGGAAAAATTAAAACGGACGACACATATCTCGACAAGCATATCGCCGCAATTTTAAGCATGAAGTGGGTTAATAAAGACGCCATTGCTGCTGCAAATTTTAAAATTGTGGTGGATGCCGTAAACTCGAGTGGGGGAATAGCAGTTCCTAAATTGCTGGAAGCATTAGGCGTTCAACAGGTGCATAAATTGTATTGTGAACCCACCGGCGATTTTCCGCATAATCCGGAACCATTACCGGAGCACCTTACCGAAATTTCTAAAGTGGTAAAAAAGGAACGTGCACATTTGGGAATCGTTGTTGATCCGGATGTGGACCGCCTGGCGTTGGTGTGTGAAGATGGTGATATGTTCGGGGAAGAATATACGTTGGTAGCAGTTGCCGACTACGTCCTGAAACACAATAATGGCGGTAATACGGTTTCTAACCTATCATCAACACGCGCCCTTCGAGATGTTACCGAAAAGCACGGTGGTAAACATAGCGCAGCAGCAGTAGGAGAAGTAAATGTGGTGGAAATGATGAAGTCGGTAAATGCCGTTATTGGAGGTGAAGGTAATGGAGGCGTTATTGTGCCGGAGCTGCATTACGGTCGCGACGCGTTAGCCGGAATAGCATTATTCCTAAGCCACTTAGCGACGTTCGGAAAAAGCACATCCATGTTGCGGGCTACTTTTCCCGATTATCACATTTCGAAAAATAAAATTGAATTGACAGCGGATGTTAATGTAGATGAAGTGTTGAGCGGTATTGAAAAGAAGTACAAAAAGCAGCCGATTAATAAGGTTGACGGACTGAAAATAGAATTTGACAAAGAATGGGTGCATTTACGTCGATCTAACACAGAACCTATTATTCGAATCTATTCGGAAAGTGAATCGGAAACTACTGCTGAGAATCTTGCAAAAAAAATAATGCAGGATATTAGAGAGTTGATTAAGAAACAACCTGCAGAATAATCGAACTGTATTGGTCGAATGCTTATTTTTACGGTGCTCAACAACACTAAAACAATAACATGAAAGTTTATCTTGACAACGCTGCCACTACACCTTTAGACAAAGAAGTGCTGGATGCGATGTTACCTGTAATGACCGAACATTACGGGAATCCATCATCCATTCATGCCTGGGGGCGACAGACGCGCGCAGCAATTGAACAAGCTCGTAAAACAGTAGCACGTTTAATCAACTGCTCTCCATCAGAAGTGTTTTTCACTTCAGGCGGTACGGAAGCTGATAATATGGCCATTCGTTGCTCCATTCAGGAGTTTGGAATTAAACATGCCATTACTTCACCCATTGAACATCATGCCGTTTTGCATACTCTGGAATCAATGGCAGAACGTGGGGAAGTTAAACTCAGTCTGGTTAAATTAACGCCCAACGGTCATATTGATCTCAAGCATTTAGAAGAACTTTTAAAAACCAACGAGCGTTCGTTTGTTTCGTTGATGCACGCCAATAATGAAATCGGGAATTTACTGCCGATTAAAGAAGTGGGTGATATCTGCAAGAAATACGATGCGATTTTCCATTCGGATACAGTGCAGACTGTTGGTCATTACCACATTAATGTGAAGGATCTGCATGTGCATTTTATCAATTGTGCGGCTCACAAATTCCACGGACCGAAAGGAATAGGCTTCATTTACATTAATAGCGATATTCACGTAGCTCCGTTAATTTGGGGTGGTGCGCAGGAGCGCAATATGCGTGGTGGAACGGAGAATGTTTATGGAATTATCGGTTTGGCGAAAGCGCTGGAAATTGCAGAACGAGATTTGACCGCTCACCAGAATCATATTCAAGGTTTAAAAACCTACATGATCCAACAATTGGAGAAACACATTCCGGGCGTAGTATTTAACGGAGACGCCAAAGGCGATTCTCTGTACACCGTTTTAAACGTATGCTTACCTCCAACGGAAAACGCTGAAATGCTGGTATTTAACCTCGATATTAACGGTATTGCAGCTTCAGCCGGTAGTGCTTGTTCTTCGGGAAGTAATGTTGGTTCGCACGTGTTGCGTTCAATCGGAACTGATATGAGTCGTCCTTCGGTACGTTTCTCTTTCAGCAAATACAATACGAAAGAAGAAATCGATTACACGGTTACTAAACTGAAAGAGTTATTTCCGGTAGCAGTAAAAGCGTAATAAATTCATTGAAATTGAACAAAATGCCTCCAAATCGGGGGCATTTTTCATATTCCGATGGCTTTTTTGATCTCAATTCCGGTTATTTCAACCACATCTCCGGGGAAAAGGTCTAATCGTTTCATCTTACCAATGCCCACACGAACCAAACGCAACGTTGGAAAACCGACAGCTGCGGTCATATGGCGTACTTGCCTGTTTTTACCTTCCGTGATGCTGAGTTCAATCCAGGACGTCGGAATGTTTTTTCTGAAACGAACCGGCGGAACTCGTTCCGCGATATCCGGCGCTTCTATAATTTGGCATTTAGCCGGCTGAGTAGTAAATATTTGCCCTTTAGTTCGAATTTCAACACCGCGTTGTAATTGTTCCACCGCATCCGAAGTTATGGCGCCATCAACTTGAGCCCAATAGGTTTTCGGTACCTTTTTTTCGGGTTTTAAAATCCTGTTATTCAGATTTTTGTCATTTGTAATGATAAGTAAACCTTCACTATTGGAATCGAGTCTTCCAACAGGGTAAACATCACGTGGAAACTTAAATAAATCAGCCAATGTGGGGTGGTCGCCTTCCCGGGTAAACTGAGAAAGCATACCATAAGGTTTATAAACCAGGAAATACTGCAGGTTCGAATTATTCACGGATGAATTTTTGTGCCGTTACGCCTTTACGGTCAATAATACGGACAAAATACAATCCGGATGCAAAATCCCCGAGTGAAATTGATTTACGGTAAGCACCATTGTTGTTGTTAACCTGTTCCGAATACAAAACTCGGCCGCTCACGTCTACAATTTCAATCAAGAACGGGTCTCCATCCGAATTCCATTCAAGAGTCAATTGCTCTCCGGCGGGATTCGGATAAACCAATAATTCTCGAGGAGCAGCAACAGGCTCATCCACGGTAAGATTATATCCTGAAGTGAATTCCTGATAGATTTCGCTGCCAAAATCAGCCTGAAAAGTCTTGAAAATGATGCCGGTAGTTCCATTTTTCAATCGGCAATATCCGGTTCCGGAATTATTAGCCCAAAAACTCAGACCGTCTCCACCTGTATCTTGTAATCGGAAAATGTAGCAACCAATATTCAGGTTAACCGTATCGCGATAGGTTGTAGTATTGCTAAGTCCGCTGCGACTGAAAATTACATTGCCGTTTTCGTCTTCCAACCAATATGAATTTTGCCATGCAGTATTATTAGTACGCACTTCGAATACTATATGATTGGTGTAAGCCGGAGGTGCTACGTAATTTACAGTCAATGAGTTATTGTCTGAAAGCTGGTCTTGTTGACCATTGGGATTTTGGATTGTAGCCGTAAATACCGGTGAGGTTCCGAACCAATTTGGTGCCGGCAAAACTACCGTGTCGGAAGCGAGAAATGGTAAATTTCCGACCCAATTAAACGTAGAAGTTCCGGCTCCCGCAACGCCATAAACAATTTGAAGGGACGTTAAAGGAGTAGAGCCCGTATTGCGAATAACAACGATCGGGCTTTTGCAAACCGGATTCATACGCTTGTAGTTCGGATTATTGTTTGGGGCAAATATTGAAACCAGTTCCGCATCCAGTGAGAAATTCGGTGTTCCGAACGTAATTAATTGTCCATCAAACTGGTAACCCGGATTGCTATTGTTGACATTGGTGAAAGGATCCATATCTACATTGATATTCAACGAATCGCCAAGAGTCATAAACGGAGTCAATTCGTGATCGGTCCAGTACACCATATCTCCCGGACACCAATTGGCACGGTTGTACAGCCAAGTTCCCGGTTGCGGATAAAGAGCATTTAATCCGCAATCGGCTTTCCAAACAAGCTTTTGGTAACGGTAGGTCTGATCCAGATAAACATGGTAGTTCTTTGGACAGAATTCTGCACAATTTTGATTACCACCGAAACCGTGCCCCGTAATATCCACGCGTAAAATCGCATTGGGTTCATTGGAACCGATAAAAACATTACGCGGCGTTAGGTAATTTTCAATAGAATTATTCGGATCGCCGTAAGGGAAATAGCCACTCCACAATTTTTCAACTCGAATAGGAGTGCGTGGAGGCGTTCCCTCAATGAATTCAAAATCAAGTGTTACGGTAAATCCATCCGACCAGCCGCTGTAAAAAGCGCTGATTTCTAACGAATCATGCAATAATGGAGCATAATCAGTAATGTCGAACACCCATTTATTCGACCATGCCGATGTTAAGTTTGCTCCATACGGAGTAATGTAACGTGCAATCTGAATATAATCGATGACTTCGTATACGTTATAAACCGTGGTCCAGCTATTGAAAATGGTCGTGTCGGCATTTACCCAAACCGAATCAATAACTGATCCTAAGGAGTCGTAAACGTAGTTGTAGTAATTTGCAGGGAAACCGGATAGTGTATCTGTAATTACGCTTGGATTTTGGTTGTCGTTAAATATAAATATCTGTAAAACAGGATTTAATGTACTGTCAGTAGAATTATTAATAGAATCATAAAAATACGTGTACGTAGCTTGGGTTGCATATAAAAAGCTATCGGGACTGGTGCTGTTTACAGAGAAATAAGGATAATTGGTGGCCGTTGAATCGTAGCGTCCGGTACGTTTTTTTATGAAGATCTGTGTGGTGTAATCCCAATCGGAACAGCCACCGGTAGGACAGCCTAAGGTGTAAATCAGGTTAATTTTGCGGTAAGATGTTCCTGAATCCGGGAAAACGGCCCAATTATCAATGGATCCGTACCAATTCCAATGCGCTGCTTGGTGAGAACGGACAGTCGACGTATCGCCATTTGCAGCATTAATAAATCCGAATGTTAGAACTGTAAATACAGTTGATATGATGAAGCGTTTGGTTAAAGTCATAAGCGAAGATAACCTTAATAGATACAGTTGCTGAAACGGTTTAGTAATTGGTTAATAAATACCAATGAATGGCTATTTCCTGCAAAACCACAATACGGCAATAAGTACTATAATTAATATTATGTTAAATAGAATTAACCTGAAATACAGTACTCTATGGCTGCACCTTTCATCGCGCCAATACTTCTATCTATTCGTTGAATGTCATAAAAAAGGCAACCTTTTCAGATTGCCTTTCCTAACTTATTCCTTGAAACTACTTCCCGTTTTGCGCAGCTTTGATCTTTTCCTTCATTGCGGCATACTTGTCATTTTCTCCGGCATTTCCGTAACACTGTTTTAAAGCCAGCATACAGTTTATGTCCTTCGGATTTAGTTCGTGTGCCTTCTCCAGGTATTTGATCGCATCCGGTAATGGTTTTTCCCACATGGAACCATATTTTGCGGCATCCTTAATGGTCGAAATACTACGGTTGTAATATTCTACCGACTGGTTCATGTATAAAACGCCCAAATTGTAATACGCATCAAAATAATCCGGCTTGATTTCAATCGCCTTTTTGTAATGTTCAGCCGATTTATTGATCAATTCTTCATAATTCGCAGGCTTTTCGGTCAACATCTTGCCATCAGCTCCAATCGGATTCGCCATACGATCGTACACGTTTCCAACTACCATATACAGATCCGGATCGTTCGGACGCTGAGCAGTTAAAGCATTCAATTGTTGAATGGCTTCATTGGATTTACCTTCTTTCAATTTGATGTTCACATCTTCTACCAACAAATCACCATCCGTTGGATAAGCCTTCAATCCGTCCGCGATAGTTGACTTATACTTCATAGAATCGCCTTGTTCTGCATAAACTTTGGCCAGCAACATGTACGTGTTGCCTTTGCCGTATTTCATGGAGATCAGTTTATTGAAATGGGATTCAGCTTTTGCCCAATTTTTCCCGTAAAAAGCGCTTTGTGCAGCGTTACTGATGTTGGAAGTATCAGTTTTTCCCGCCGAAGCTGTAATATCTGCAGCCATTTCGAACATCGGTAATGCTTCGTTGTACTTCTGCTGGTTGTAATTGGCAATACCAACATTCTGCGTATACGTATAACAATCGGCTAAGCCTTTGCTGGTTTCAGCCGGGAATACCTTTTTAGTATCCAATTGCTTGGTTTTCAAATAAGCATTACTGGCTTCGATAAGATTGGTTTGCGGCGCCAGCGTATAAGCCATCATTTGCTTTTTGCCCGCATCGGTCACGTCAGTAATGGAATTTACCTTATCTGTGAAGTCCTTTTGATACAAAGCCAGGTAAATATTACCACGATACAACCAGGTTTGGGGATCAGCGCTGGTTTCAGGATGCACAGCTGCTTCATCAATATTGGTTTTAGCCTTCATCAATTCAGCAACATCCTTTTCTTTCTGATAACGGCCAAATGCCATATAAGCAGTTGTACGTTTGTTTTTCTGGGCAAATCCTGCAACACCTAACGCCATTGTGGCTGCCAATACGAGTGCAATTTTCTTCATGTTATCTTGTTTTCTAGTCAGTATTATACTTCTTCCGATTCATTATCAACATCCGTGCCGTCCGTGTCAGTGTCCGGTTCCGGCTCATCCGATGCGTCCGCCATCGTTGTGTCCACGGTTCCGTCCACTACTGCATGTTCTTCTTCAGGATCTGTTTCTACCGCAGTTATTGCGGCAATATCATCGTTATTGTCCAGATTAATCAGACGAACGCCTTGTGTTGCACGGCCCATCACACGCAAGTCAGCAACTCTCAAACGAATAACGATTCCCGCAGCAGTGATGATCATCAAATCATTGTCATCCGTTACGGCCTTAATCGCCACCAGATTGCCCGTTTTTTCCGTGATATTAATGGTTTTTACACCTTTACCTCCACGTCGCGTCTGACGATAATCTTCCACGCTGGAACGTTTACCGTAGCCTTTTTCTGATGTTACCAGAACCTGAGGCGCGTTTTCTTTCGGTAATACGATCATGCCGATGATTTCATCTTCCGCACCGCCCAACGTCATTCCGCGAACACCGCTGGCCGTACGACCCATATCACGCACATCAGAATTGTTAAAACGAACTACTTTACCAAACTTGGATGCCAGCATTACTTGATCATCTTTTCCAACCAAGGCTGCTTCCAGCAAACGGTCGCCGTCACGAACTGTAATTGCATTGATACCATTCGCGCGAGGACGAGAATATGCTTCCAGTAAGGTTTTCTTAATGACACCTTTAGAAGTACACATCACAATTGACATGTTGTTGATGTATTCTTCATCATTCAGGTTCTTCACGTTAATGTATGCACGAACCTTATCGCCCGGAGGCAAATTCATCATGTTCTGAATTGCACGACCTTTTGATGTTTTGTTTCCTTCCGGCACTTCGTATGCGCGCATCCAATAACAACGACCCTGTTCGGTGAAGAACAACAGGTAATTGTGTGTAGTTGCCGTGAACAAGTGTTCTACAAAATCCTCGTCGCGTGTTGAAGAACCTCGTGATCCTCGTCCACCGCGGTTTTGGGCGCGATATTCCGACAACAATGTTCTTTTGATATAGCCCAAATGTGAGATAGTAATTACCACATCTTCATCAGCAATCAAGTCTTCTATACGCTGATCATCGGCAGCATAAACGATATCTGTTCTGCGTCCGTCGCCGTATTTCTCTTTGATCTCAGCCAATTCTTCTTTGATGATCTTCATCCGTAAACCTTCGTCCGCTAATACAGACTTCAAGTAGTCAATCAGCTTCATCAACTCATCGTATTCCGCGCGAATCTTGTCACGTTCCATGCCGGTTAACACACGTAAACGCAATTCAAGAATAGCTCCGGCCTGAATTTCCGATAACGAGAATCGCTTCATCAATTCTTCTTTCGCCTCATTTGGAGTGGCCGATTCACGAATCACACGAATGACTTCATCCAGATGATCCAGCGCAATCAGATAACCTTGCAAGATATGCGCACGCTTCTCCGCCTGATCCAGTTCGTATTTGGTACGACGAATCACCACTTCATGTCGGAACTCCACGAAGTGATGAATCAGGTTTTTCAGATTCAACATCTCCGGGCGACCCGCAACCAATGCAATGTTATTTACCGAGAACGAAGTTTGTAATGATGTGTACTTGTACAAATTGTTCAGTACAACATTCGCTACTGCATCGCGCTTCAATTCATACACCACGCGCATTCCATCACGATCGGATTCGTCGCGGATATCGCTGATTCCTTCTAATTTCTTTTCATTAATCAGGTCTGCAGTGGCTTTAATCATTTGCCACTTGTTCACCTGGTATGGAATTTCGCTTACAATAATGCGTTCACGACCACCATCCAATGTTTCGATGGTTGCTTTGCCGCGCAAAACGATTCGTCCGCGACCGGTTTCAAATGCATCTTTTACACCGCTGTATCCGTAAATAGTACCGCCCGTTGGGAAATCCGGAGCTTTTACGAACTTCATTAACCCTTCGATATCAATTTCGCGGTTATCGATGTATGCCACTGTGGCATCAATAATTTCAGTCAAGTTATGCGGTGGCATATTCGTTGCCATACCTACTGCAATACCGGAAGCACCATTCACCAATAACTGAGGAATACGCGTTGGCATTACTGTTGGTTCTTCCAGCGAGTCGTCGAAGTTTGGACGGAATTCAACGGTGT
>CALJIF010000065.1 GCA_937974275.1 uncultured Flavobacteriales bacterium | reverse complement strand
GCTGCCCCTCGACTTGCATGTATTAGGCCTGCCGCTAGCGTTCATCCTGAGCCAGGATCAAACTCTCCATTGTAAGTTTGATCTGTTTTCCCAACGGGGTGTTGGGATATTACTCTAAATCTTGATACTCTTCTTTCGGTCTCGCCGAAAGAGGATTCCTTTGCTATCTTACCTTTTCCAATATTTTCAAAGAACTTTCTGATATATGTAGCTGAACTACTCCAGCAATCAGTCTTTTAATCTTCCGTTCATCCTCTCGAGCGAAACGGGCTGCAAAAGTACAACCAATTTTCACTTCTCCAAATTTTTCTGAAATATTTTTTCAAAAATTTTCTTGTCGAAAAGAACGGTACCCGAAAAACGGGCTGCAAAGATACAGTTGAATATTTCAAACGACCAAATCTTTTTTAAAGATTTTTTAATTTGATGTTTTCAACTTGTAAAGAACGTTTCCGTTTTCTCTAACGGGGCTGCAAATGTAATAGCGGTTTCTTCTTCTCCAACACCTGAACTAAAATAATTCATGAAATAAAGCGTAACTCTCTGATAAGCAGACAGAATAATTTAGCACTTTATTTAGTTATGGTGTGCTCAGTGCGACCGGAAGTACCTTTCCGTTGAAGAATTTGCAGCCATTGATCGCAAACCAACCGATGAATTCGGCCATTTCAGTTGAAGACAATGGTGCCTGATAGCCGGGAAATGCAGCGGATAGCATATCCGTTTGTGCCGCACCAATAGCCAATGCATTACTCCTTATGCCCCTTCCCTCCAACTCTACTGCCCACATTTCGGCAAGATTGGCTATCGCAGCCTTACTTGAACTATACGCGGATAATCCCGAAAATTTAGCTGATCCTTGAAATCCGCCCATACTGCTGATGTTGACGATGTGACTTATCATGGTTGGATTAAATACGGGTAATAACTGCTGCACCAGTCGAAACGGACCCAGTACATTTACTTTATACACCTGCTCCAATTCAGATGGCGAAATCGATGCGAAATCTTTATTCACCAACGTACCGGCGTTATTGATCAAAACATCAATCGGACAACCGGATGCAGCAACTGCAGCAGCAGCATGGTCGATTGACGTGTTACTTTCGAGATCAAGTTCGACTAAAAGCAACTGCTGATCTCTACCGGACTTGCGTGCTGCGTTGAGGAGCTTTTCCAAGCTTGCGGGATTTCTGCCGCAACCAATTACCCGATGCCCCTGATTTAATATATGCATGGCTACATCTAAACCGATTCCGCGTGAAGCCCCCGTTATTACTACTGTTTTTATCATGTTGGTAAAGCTAAAATATTATTGACTAAACACCGAATGTTCTACATTTGCACAGTGTTCAGAGCTATTTCCATTATCTCGTTTGTGTTGTCTACCATTGTGTGTGTCGCTCAAGGTACCTCTGACAATAATCCTCCTGAAAAATCATCATTTGTTTCCAACCTTGGGTGTGGCGCTTCGTTAGGACTACAATTTGGTAATACTACGTTTATTAATTTTTCGCCGCAAGTCGGATATCGCATTACGGATCGTTTGATTCCCGGAGTTGGAGCAGGTTATCGTTATATGCGAATTCATTACCCCAATCAGTATTTATTCTCAACAGATATTTGGAGCTATAGCGCATGGACACGCGTTTATTTCCTGGATAACATTTTTGCATACGTAGAATATGAAAAGCTATATAGCAACTGGGACCTCAACAGACCCGAGCGTCGTTTTACTATTGATGCACTGTTAGCCGGCGCAGGTTACAGGCAGTCGCTTGGATCTTTTTCTACTTCGATATTAGTCCTCTTCAACACCATTCAATCCTTTTACCAGCCATACCGCAACCCAACATTGCGTGTGATGATTGGATATAATCTGTAATGCAATGCACATGAAAACAATTATCGCGATTTGCGCGTCTGTAATGCTACTATTCTGTAGCGCTGCCTTACCGGCACAGTCTACATATTACGAACCTGCGCTTCGCAATGAATTTGCGTTGGCCTATCAGCAAAACCCAGGAGTTCCGTCCGGAGTACTAGAAGCTGTTGCATTCACTAATACACGCATGACGCAGCTTACAGATAACGATGTAGCTTCGTGTACGGGGATGTCTAAGCATTATACTTTGTTTGGTTTGGTAGAACAATCAGAATGGTTCCGTCCTAACCTTCAAAGCATAAGTGCGCTCTCCGGTATTTCAAGTGCTCAATTGAAAAGCGACAGACAGCTTTCCATTAAAGCGTTCGCTTCGGCATATTCTGTTGTAGCTGCAGGAAATAACCAAGAACGAAATTCGGCGGCCGGTTCAATCTATTCTGTATTAACGGCCTTGTCTGAATTCCCACTTCCGTCAGCGACAGAAGATGCGCCGACACGTATGCAGAAACAATACGTGCTTGATGTATGGATGTATTCAATATTCAGCTTTTTGAATGACGAACGCTATGCCGGCTTGTACGGCTTTCAAGTGTACAATATCAATCTTCGGGAGTTCTTCGGTGATGACAACTATGCGTTATTGAGCGCTCCGGCGGTTCGTATAACTGCATCTACTATCAGTTCTGATCAATACCAATATCGTTCCAACGCGGGAGTTGCACGTAACGCTGCTAGTACTCAACTTTTATCTCCTGATTACGGTCCTGCATTATGGAATCCTGCAGGGTCATGTAATTACAGTTCACGAAATAATGTAGCGGTAAGTGCAGTTACGATTCATACTGTTCAGGGCAGTTATGCGGGATGTATATCGTGGTTTCAGAATTGTAACGCAGGCGTATCTGCACATTATGTATTACGTTCCTCCGATGGGCAAATTACTCAGATGGTTTTAGAAAGCAACAAAGCATGGCATGTTGGTTCCGAAAATCCTTACACGATAGGACTTGAACACGAAGGTTACGTTAGCAATGCTGCATGGTATACTACGGCTATGTATCAGTCGTCGGCTGCATTGGTGAAAGACATATGCAACGACTACTCCATTAATCCAAAGCGCACAGGATTCTGGCCGTGGCTTGCAACAACGTACTATAACCAATCCGGAATTCCGGGCGGTTGTTCGCGTGTGAAGGGGCATCAGCATTATCCGAATCAAACACACACGGACCCCGGCGTAAACTGGAACTGGAATTATTACTATCAACTCATTAACTCGCCTGCACCTGCAGCTACCGTGTATACGACAAGCAGTGGCACTTTTTATGATAGTGGCGGTAGTTCCGGAAATTATGCGAACGACGAACGGCTTATCTGGACCATTAGTCCTGCGAGTGCAGCGAATGTTACAGTGTCGTTCACGTCGTTTAACGTGGAGAATACGTGGGATTATCTGTATGTGTACGATGGCAATTCGATTAATGCACCATTGATTGGTTATTATACAGGAACGCAGAATCCGGGAACAATTACATCCAGCGGATCATCATTGACGTTTGAATTTCGTTCTGATTGCGCAACAATAGGTGCAGGATGGAATGCGAGTTGGACCAGTTCCGCCGCAGGTCCGAGTGCGGATGCCATTGCACCAACAACTGTAGTTAATGTTGCGGGTATTTGGCAAACAGGAGATTTTCAAACCACTTTCAATGACTCTGATAATGTTGGTGGCAGCGGTTTAGAGAAAAGCTTCTATCAAGTGATTGATTATGATGGTG
>CALJIF010000064.1 GCA_937974275.1 uncultured Flavobacteriales bacterium | reverse complement strand
AAGCAGGTCCGCCCGGAACTAATTGCGTGATTTTAATTTTTCCGTCTTTCTCCTGCAACGTTGCACCAATGCCTTCCAACTGGCCTGACATGTTGATGTCAAAGTTCTCTTTGTCCTTTGGAGGATAAAATTCGGTGTGCGGATCATAAATTCCTGAAACAACGTTCAGGTAATACGACATACGATCTTCTCGCTTCAGTTTTTGCAAACGATCAAACCAGTCATCCTGATTCTTTTTCACTTTCTTACGTGCATCTTCCTCAAGTTGTGCATCTGACTTAACAGGTTTCGTGGTTTTTATTTTGGTGCCTGCGCTGTCTTTTTCCATCACAATGGATTTGCGCGTTTTGTCCAGGTTTTTGTCGGATGCCACTTCTTTGTCCTGATCTTTTTTCAAATCCACGAAACGCGCCAGCACCTGGTATTTCAAATACTTTCTCCAGTATTCGCGTTGTGCTTTTTTATCAGCAGGGAAAGTCAGTTTATCCGGATCTAATTCCACGCTTTCTTCTGTTTCAAACTCGAAAGGTGTTGCCAGAATTTCTTCATACGTTTTGCGGTTTTCTGCAATTCGTTCGTTCAGAATATTCAATGACTCATCAAAGAAATCAAATCGTTGTTCTTTTACTTGTTCGTCCAAACTGTTATAGTGTTTGGCTTTTAAGCCGTCGATATCGCTTTGTAGAAAAAACTGTTTGCGGAAATCGGAACGCTTGATGTACAAATCAAAAGCCTTGTTGGAATATTCATCGTTGATATCCACCGGACGATAATGCGATGAGTTCAATGCACGAACCATCAATTCCAAAATGACTTTATCTTTTCTTGCTTCTTCCGGACTGCCTAATGCTGCCGCACAGCGTGTTCCCAGAATGGTATAAACTCCAACGCCTAAAACAACGGGAAGAGTAAATAATATAATTCTCAATTTCTTATTCATAGTAGATAATTACAGTCTAACGAAGTTATACAAAAACCGTGCAAAGCTCGGTTAAGATGTGTTAAGCGGTTGCAATCAGGGATCAGTAATCATGTAACGAAATCAACACTTCGTTATTGTCCTGTGCTGACTTCCTGCACCAATTGGATGAACTCCGGAGTTTCCCAATTAAAACCGCCCACTTTTTCCATACTGATGCGTCCTTGCGGATCCAGTAAATAAGATGTCGGAATGGCATGAATGCCCAATTCGCCAAAGGATCGTACCGATCTCCAATACACCACATCAATGCCTTTTGAGTCTACATAACGTTGAATCTTTTCAACGGGTTCATCGCTTACTAAAACAAAAACAACTTTGGAGGAGTCGAGCTTGGTTCGGGCTCCGGCAATGGAAGGCATCTCACGCAAACAATCCGGACACCAGGTTGCCCAAAAATTTACGAATACTGTTTTGCCTTTGAATTGTTGGAGCGAAACTTGTTGCCTTTGCAGATCGGTTAGCGTAATTGTGCTGAAATCAATAGTAGGTGGAACACGATAACGTGTAACTAAAAAGAAAGCAATTCCTAATCCTGCGAGTAGGAATGTTAAGGTGATCCACTTGTTTTTAATCATGTTAATACGCTAACACGTTTTCGATAACAGCCGCAACTTTATCAGCGTTAGGCAGCATGGTTGCTTCTAATGTTGAGTTGAGTGGAATAGCCGGTAAATTTTCAGCGCCGATTAATTCAACCGGAGCGTCTAATTGTTCGAAACAATACTTCTGAATTCTTCCGCACAAAGCTTGAGCAAAACCATTGTTGTACGGCTCTTCTGTAAGTACAATGCAACGACTGTGTTTACGAACTGTTGTGAATACTGCCTCTTCATCAATTGGTGACAAACTGCGCAAATCAAGAATTTCAACACGTCCCGGGAATTTCTTGGCGGCATTCTTGGCCCAATACACGCCCATGCCATAAGTTACGATAGTAACGGTGGTTGCATTTGATGATACTTCAGCTTCCTGCACCAAGCGCGCTTTACCGATAGGAATAACATAATCCTCATCCGGTTCAACGGTTTTAGCATCTTCCGTTCCTTTAATCTTAGACCAATACAAACCTTTATGTTCCAGCACCACAACAGGATTCGGATCGTAATACGCTGCTTTTAATAAACCTTTCAAGTCGGCTCCTGTAGATGGATACACGACTTTGATGCCGCGAATATTACACAATACGGATTCTACACTCGAGCTGTGATAAGGTCCGCCACTGCCGTACGCACCAATAGGAACGCGAAGCACCATGCTTACCGGCCATTTACCATTCGATAAATAACTGGATCGTGATACTTCCGTAAATAACTGATTCAGCCCCGGCCAGATGTAATCTGCAAATTGAACTTCTACAATTGGTTTCAAACCAACGCAAGACATTCCGACAGTTGAGCCGATGATAAATGCTTCCTGAATAGGCGTATTGAATACGCGATTGTCGCCGAATTTTTGGGCCAATGTCGCAGCTTCGCGAAATACACCACCTAATCGTCCACCAACATCTTGCCCGTATAACAACGATTCCGGATGCTTCGCCATGATTTCCTGTACAGCAAACAATGCGCTGTCCACCATCACAGTTTTTTCTTTGCCTGCCGGTTCGCGCACACCTTTTTCTTCTGTGATCGGAGTAGGAGCAAAGTCATGCGTGAATAAATCTTCAGGACGCGGATCTTCAGCTTTCAGCGCTTGCTCGTAATCGCTTTGTACTAATGATTTCGCGCGTTGTTCTATTTGCTCCAGTTCTTTGGAGTCGATTCCGTGCACAATTAACTGATTGCGCAGTTTCGGAAACGGATCGCGTTTTGCGGCTTCTTCCAAATCATCGCGATACCATTCTTTACGAACGCCGGATGTGTGGTGATTGAGCAACGGAACTTTAGCGTGAATTAAAAACGGACGACGTTCCTTGCGAATGATTGCAATTACATCACGAATAGTTTCGTACGAACGGAAAAAATCAGTGCCGTCAATGGTGCGTGTTTCTAATCCCTTAAAACCTTTTGCGTATTCGGTGGCATCTTGTGCACGAATTTCTTTCGCGTTTGCAGAAATGTCCCACTCGTTATCTTGCACGATGTACAGTATCGGTAATTTTTTCAATACTGCCATTTGAAATGCTTCCGCCACTTCTCCTTCTGTAATGCACGCATCTCCTAAAGAACACGCCATGATCGGATTTTCTCCTCTATAATCCGGCGCCAATCCCTGCAATTCCAAATATTGCAAACCCATGGCAACACCCGTGCTCGGAATAGCTTGCATTCCTGTTGCAGAACTTTGCATAGGAATTTTGGGCATATCATCGCGCTTTAAACTTGGGTGACTGTAATACGTTCTTCCGCCGGAAAACGGATCATCACGTTTTGCGAGTAGTTGCAACATGACATCATACGGCGTAAGTCCGATGCTCAACAAAATACTGTCATCACGATAATACGCGGATAAGAAGTCCTGTGGTTTGAGTTGTAAACCCAATGCAATCTGTATGGCTTCATGACCGCGTGAAGTAGCGTGTACATATTTCGCCGTAATTTCTTTGTTGGCTTCGTACAGCTCGGCCATTGCCTTTGCTGTGCACAATAACTCGTATGCTTTTAATGCGGCAGATACCGGCACACTTCCTGATTTTGCTTTCGCTTCGGCCACGTTCAACGACATATTAATTTGAAGATCAAAAAATCGGTTTGTAAGCTAACGAAGATACGGATTTGAAGCCAATTGAGCGAGTCCGGCTAAGTCCCGAGTTAACAAAACCTTCATATGGACTTAATGCTATGGAAATCGTTAACACCGGGTTATGAAATAGTTTTATCCTCGTGAAACACGTAGCTCTGTTCATACTTGGTTTTCTGCTCACTGCGTCGCTCTTTGCTAACGGTACAGGGCCAGCAGTGATGTTTGTATCCGGAACAGTAACAGATGCTCAAACGCAGGAAACACTTGCAGGAGCTAAGGTTAGCGTTAAAGGTACAAGTATCGTTACGTATACCGATTTCGACGGACGTTTCTTCCTTCCTGATTTACCTGCAGGTTCTTATACCTTGGAAATTTCCTACGTTTCTTATCAAGGCGAAACTGTCATTGCAGACACGCCCGATCACCGTCCGGAGGTGACAGTTAGTTTGGAAGCGCGTTAATTTTTCCCAATTCCACTCCTTTTAGTAAATTAAATACGCTGATTATCAGATTTTTAACGCGTTTGTAAACTTTACGTTATGTAAACTTTATGCCGAAGCTACCTTTTGGTGTGAAATTCGTTTAAGCTCATAGGAGTTAACGGATGTTTCACTTCAATAAAGAAGGTATTATGAAGAAGGTAGCTATGCTGATGTTATTTCTGGTAGGAATGCTCAGCGCATCAATCGCACAGGAAGTTCAGTTGAAGAACGGTTTATATGTGGATGCAAGTGGCAATGCATTTACGGGTGCGTTTGTTCAGAAGTACGAGAATGGTTCAAAGAAAGCTGATTTGAACATCGTAAACGGCAAAGCAGAAGGTGCGGCAACATTTTATTATGCAACAGGAGAAAAAATGGAAGCCGGTCGTTTTTTGGCGGGTTTGCGTGATGGCTTGTGGGAAAGCTGGAACGTGGCAGGAATTAAAATCGGTGAAGCAAATTACAAGAACGGCGTAAAAAACGGCGACTGGAAAACGTGGGATGATGCCGGACGTTTGCGCATGGAAATGTTTTATGCGAATGGTGAAAAAATCGGCACCTGGAAAATGTGGGACGAAAATGGTGTATTAACCGGTGAACGCACCTACGGAACAAAATTGTAACCGCGGTTACGAAATAAAAAAAGGGTCGGCAGATGCTGACCCTTTTTTATGCAGTTTTTTTCTTATGCATTTATCTCAAACGCATGTTATCGGAGATGTGGATTTCCTTAGTTTAACGGAGAAATTCGAATACCGTCCGCATAACCGTCGGTAGTGATGGTGTAACATTCGTTGAACGGGCTTTTGCCTTCCAAGTAGTACACGCGAAATTTCTTTCCTGTTTTCGAGTGCTGAAATTGATATTCGATTTCTTTCTTGCGGTCGCTTTCTAGAACGAACTTGCCATAATCAATGACCTGTTCTCTTGTCATTTTATAACCTTCCGCAGCATATTTGGTAGTTAAATCCTTGATCGGGTTTTTCTTGTTATTAAGCCGCTTAATGGTCATCGTCCAATCAAAATCCGATTTCCCTTTTACGAATGGTGTTATAATGATGTCCTGATCATCACCGTTTTTCCAGTTTAATGAAGGATACAATGTCACATTGGCATTCAATGAGGATACTGCAGTCTTTTGAAAATTCCAAGTGTAACCGAGAACGCGTTCGGAGGTTTGTTTTTCTAAGTTTGGAATGAAATTCGCATCCTTGTTACTTACGCTTACAGAAATTGAAATGATTTTGTCCTTGCATATTATGTCATGAGCGCGAAATGTTTCCTGAAGTTCTTGATTTTCGGATTTGATAATATACGTATGCACGATATACAAACCTCCATATTCGAGCCGTGCTAAAGAATCTTGTGTCCGAATAATTTTCGCTTTTCTATCATTAATATGAACTTTCCAACGTTCGTCCATTCGGACTGAAATTGCAGGAACTTTAGATTGTAGCAATGTAGGATCAAGAGGAAATATTTTCATGATGACCTCACCATGCATAGTGTTGTTCGATTCGTTTTTTCCCCAGATGTAAAGGGCTTCAAAATAGTCACGGCCATTGTGAATAACTTTGGTTCCGGTAGGAAATCTGAAGTGAAAATTAAAACCGCTGGACGTGATAGCAATACCATCGTCCGGGCGTTGTATAAATGCGCTCATCAACACAAGTACACAACCAACGAGAAAAGTACGTTTCATAATAATTTGGGGTTAAGAATTAACCTCAAATATAAACGATCCGATAAAAAAGTGAAGCGCTTATTACGGCTCATCATAACTCACCACCACACGCTCCGTTGCCGGATGTGCCTGACAAGTAAGTACGTAACCTTGTTCAATTTCTTCTTCGGAAAGAGCGTAGTTCGCGTCCATAGACATTTGACCTTCCAACACTTTAGCACGACAGGTACAACATACAGCACCTTTACAAGCGAAAGGCGCATCTAAGTCATTTTCGATAGCCACATCTAGTATTGTAGGACCGTCTGATGATAAATCAACATTCAATTCCTGCCCGTCCATGATGATGGTAACTTTTGACATTACTTTTCCACCTGAACTTGCTGCTTCTGCTTTCTTAACAGCTTCTTCAACCGCAGTAAAATATTCGATGTGTACTTTTTTGCTGTCAATTTTTAATTGGGACAAAACGTTCTTCACGTTCTCCATCATAGGGCCGGGGCCGCAAATAAAATATTCGCAGTTGCCGGTTAAATCACCATGATTTTCAATCAACGCGGTTACTTTAGAAACGTCCATCATTCCGCAGTACAACGCAGCATGACCTGCAGGAGCATTGTCATAAATGTAATGTATGCTCAAACGGTTGCTGTTATTACTTTGTAAAGCATCTAATTGTGATTTGAAAATAGTAGATGCTTCGTCGCGGTTAGCGTAATACAATGTGATTTTGCTGTTCGGCTCGCTTTTTAAAACCGTTTTGATGATGGAGAACATCGGTGTAATGCCGCTTCCGCCGGCAAACAACTGATAGTGTTTCGCATTTGCCGCATTCATGTCGGAATAAAAATTCCCCATCGGCGTCATGACTTCTAACACATCACCTTTTTTCAGCACATCATTCATCCAGGTGGAAACACGACCACCGGCAACTTTTTTCACTGCAACACGCAGTTCATTATCGGTAACCGGACTGCTGCAAAGCGAATACGAACGACGTAATTCTTCGCCGTTCACTTTCACTTTAAACGTCAGATATTGACCTTGTTTATATTGAAATTCGGAAGCCAAAGCTGTCGGAATGTCCATTACAATAGACACACAATCAGCGGTTTCGCGTTGAATATCTTTTACCTGAAGCGTATGAAAACGTGCCATAATTTGAGTTGAATTGCGCGCAAAAATAGGATTCTCAACGGGGATGAACAAAGTATGGGCCGAATTGTTGTGAGAAAGTAGCGCAAATGCCCACAGGCAGGCGTTTTAAGATTTTTGTGAGCGAGTTTGTCCCGGAGCCGGAATAAAATCGAAATCATGCGGGTCGCTGACATTTGTCATGAAACAAAAAGACGCCGTATTCGCTATATTTGTACAGAACCTTAACACTACGTTCGCACTATGGAAAATGTAATGGAATTAGAGGCGCAGTTTCAGGCCAAGATTGATCGCGGGGAGTTTATTGAGCCTAAGGACTGGATGCCGGAAAAGTATCGTAAAACGTTAATTCGTCAGATTTCGCAGCACGCACACTCTGAAGTAATCGGAATGCAGCCGGAAGGCAATTGGATAACGCGTGCCCCGAGTCTTCGTCGTAAAGCCATTTTGTTGGCAAAAATTCAGGATGAGGGCGGACATGGCTTATACCTGTATTCTGCCTGCGAAACCATGGGCATTAGCCGCGAAGAATTGATTGAACAGTTGCATACAGGCGCTGCAAAGTATTCCAGCATTTTCAATTATCCTTCGCTTAACTGGGCTGATATTGGTGCAATTGGTTGGCTGGTGGATGGCGCGGCGATTGTGAATCAGGTTTCTTTGCAACGTACTTCTTACGGTCCTTATGCACGTGCGATGGTGCGTATCTGTAAAGAAGAAAGTTTTCACCAGCGTCAGGGATATGAATTGTTATTGTCATTGTGTCGCGGTACCGCAGAACAAAAGGCAATGGCGCAAGATGCGATGAATCGTTGGTGGTGGCCATCATTGATGATGTTTGGTCCGCATGATGCAGAATCAGCACACTCGGCGCAATCTATGCAATGGAAAATCAAGCGCGAGTCGAACGATGAATTACGTCAGAAATTTATTGACAAAACAGTTGCGCAAGCTGAATTTCTGGGCTTAACAATTCCTGATCCGGATTTGAAGTGGAATGCAGAACGCGGGCATTATGATTTCGGTCAAATTGATTGGGACGAATTTAATAATGTCATTCGCGGCAACGGACCATGCAATAAGCAGCGCTTGAATCATCACGTTAAAGTGCATGAAGAAAATGCGTGGGTGCGCGAAGCAGCCAATGCGTACGCGAAGAAAAACGCGAAAAAATCAGAAACCCTTGTAGCTTAATCCCCTTACCTCCAAACCACTCCGACTATGAGTTCAAATGACAATCAGTTTCCGCTTTGGGAAGTATTCGTACAAACCAAATCCGGTACACCGTATAAGCATGCAGGAAGTGTTCATGCAGCTGATAAAGAAATGGCAATAATGAATGCGCGTGATTTATATACGCGTCGTAACGAAGGAAATGCGCTTTGGGTCGTTCCTTCAAATGCTATCGTTGCTTCAAGCCCTGAGGATATGGGCGCATTCTTTGAACCTTCGAATGATAAAGCGTATCGTCATCCGACGTTCTATGTCATTCCTAATGAAGTTAAACATATTTAATCGCGCATCATGAGTCAAGGAATCAATTCATCCCTGATCAAGTTTGTTGTTCGTTTAGGCGATAACAATTTGATTCTTGGACATCGCTTATCCGAATGGTGCAGCAAAGGCCCGTTTCTGGAAGAAGACATTGCCATGTCGAATATTGCGTTGGATTATATCGGACAGGCGCGTGTATTGTATTCATACGCAGGTCAACTGGACGGTGGTAAGAACGAAGATTATTATGCGTACGAGCGTCGCGAACATGAATTCACCAATGCACTATTGTGTGAAACACCTAATGGTGATTTCGGAATGACCGTTGCACGACAGTTATACTATTCTGTTTTCGCCTATGCGTTGTGCAATGAATTGCTCAAGAGCAAGGATGAAACATTATCAGGTTACGCCGGGAAAGCGGTAAAAGAATTGGCGTATCATGTGCGTCACGCTACCGACTGGACATTGCGTTTGGGTGATGGAACAGAAGAAAGTAACAAGCGTATGCAGCACGGCATTGACGAATTGTGGATGTACACTCACGATTTGTTTGCTACGCTCGAATCGGATAAGGAATTAGTTGCTGCAGGAATTATTCCTGATGTAGCCGCCATGAAAGGCGCATGGTTGGAACATGTTAAAGACGTGATTCAACGTGCGACATTGACGATGCCAGATGTTAGTGCCTGGCAGATGGAAGGCAGCAGAACCGGTCGTCACACAGAAAATATCGGTTACATTATTTCCGAATTGCAATACGTCACAAGGGCATATCCCGGATGTGAATGGTAAAAAGAAACACGCGGAAACATTTTTGTTAGCCGCGTGTTTGCTGAATGGAGGAATCTATGACAAAGACGATTCAATTAAATACCACCGAACGTGATCCTGAATTGTGGGCAATTGCCGATTCAGTTGTTGATCCTGAAATTCCCGTTTTGACATTAGTGGATTTAGGAGTTGTGCGTGAATTGAAACGCATGGATAAAGGTGTTGAGGTAACGATTACGCCAACTTACACGGGATGTCCTGCAATGGACGCCATGGCTGCCGATTTGAAACGCGCATTCGAACAAAAAGGATTTGAGCCCGTTACTATGAAAACGGTTTTAAGCCCGGCATGGACAACAGACTGGCTAAGTGATTATGCGAAGGAAAAGCTGAATAAATACGGCATTGCGCCTCCTCCAAATTCAACAGCAGATAAAAACGCATTGTTGGGAAAACCCAAAGAAGTTAAATGTCCGCGGTGCGCTTCCTCTCATACGTCTATGATTTCCAACTTCGGTTCAACTGCGTGTAAAGCATTGTGGAAGTGCGAAGATTGCAAAGAACCGTTCGATTATTTTAAGTGTATATAATGGATAATCTGAGATTGTCTGAAGACGTTCTTGGTTCACATACGCAGTGTACGCACCCAAAATGACTTTTCTCCTTCAATTTTGATATTTACAAATTGATTTTTTTCCAGCACCTTGAGTGATGCGATATTATCAACTGTGGTATTGGCAACGATTGCTTTAATTTCGGATTGTGTTTCAGCCTACGAAATGATGCCTTGCACAATTTCACTCATGTAGCCCAAACCTTGAAATTCGGGATACGTGCCGTAACCAATTTCTATTTCCCCGTTTTCATTAGGAGCGCCAACTATACATAAATCGCCTACCATCATTCGTGTGTCGCGAGTGAAAGCAGTCCATAGCGTATGATAGAGGTGGTTGTTGGCGTCATCTTGAACTGCGGGAAGTATAGTTTCACGCAGCGCTTCATCTAACTCCGGTGAAATAGAGCGGGCATGATGCTGCAAGCCAAGTTCTGTCTCCAACGAGAAATCGCAATTCATATACATGATCAGCCTTTCGTAAGATAAAGGAAGCAGTTGAAGACGTTTAGTGGTGATCATGTTTTGTTTTTTGACAAATGTTGAGGTTTCTGCGTGACGGATTTAATGAAATGTAATGAATGGGAAAAATACACGCATGAAACGGTGCGTTTTAACCTATATGCCGATTGCAACTTCCCGGCAACAGTCGGCTAAATAGGTTGAACGAATTAGCGTTTCTGTAACAAGTAATGTGGCATTCGGCTAACTACACGATAACGATTGTCCTGTTTTAATCGTTTCATTAACGTTGCACTGCCAAACTGTAAATAATCGGCGCTGTCATCCAATAGAATAAATCCACCGGAAATTAAGTACGCATCTACTTGTTCGAAATCGTGTGTGGCTGCTTCCAAGGAATG
>CALJIF010000063.1 GCA_937974275.1 uncultured Flavobacteriales bacterium | reverse complement strand
AAGGTGAGAAGCGTTGTCGAAAATCTCAATGGGGAACTGAAAATAGATGACCCGTCCAATAAATCGGGAATAGCCAATAAGAAATTCGCGCACTATCCGATTTTCACCAGCGCTAAACCTTCCTTCGTTTATTACGACCGACCAACTATCCAGAAAGGTGTTTACAATCGTGATAAGTTTTATTTCAAACTTGATCCATTCACCATTGACAGTCTCGACAACTTTGAAAGTAAATCACTAAAGTTTGCCGGTGTGTTTCAGTCGGCCGGTATCTTCCCTGAAATTCGCGACACATTAGGTTTAATGCAAGATTATTCTTTAGGTTTTGTGCGTCAATCACCTCCGGGAGGTTATCCCGCATACGGTGGCAAAGCGAAGTTCACGAATACTATTCGTTTAAGTAATCAGGGTTTACATGGTGACGGACAAATTGATTATATCACGTCAACATCCGTTTCAAAAGACTTCACCTTCTTCCCGGATTCAGTGAATGGTATCGCTCAATCCTATGACGTGAAAGAGCAAATGGTTTCCGGAAAAACGGAATACCCTAATGTCCGAGCTTCCAACGTGTACATTCATTGGATGCCTAAGCGCGATTATATGCAAGCAACAAATCGTGATTCCGCATTTAACGTGTTTAAAGGACAGGCGTTCTTTAAAGGCACCATGACATTAGCTCCAAAGAATTTGGCCGGCTCCGGAAATCTGGCGTTTTCTAATGCAGAAATGGATTCGAAACGCATGATATTCAAACATCATGTAACAACAGCAGACACCGCCGACTTCCGCCTGAAAGCTTTAGAAATGGCTGGACTGGCATTCTCAACAAATAACGTAAATGCTATAGTGGATTTCAACAAGCGAGAAGGTGACTTCAAAGCCAATGGCAGCGGATCCATTGTGAACTTCCCGGTAAATCAGTATATCTGTTACATGGAGAATTTCAAGTGGTACATGGATAAAGCGGAAATTGACCTGAACGGAGCGCAACAGAAAAAAGGAGCAACGGATAAAATTGACCTTGAAGGACCTGAGTTTATTTCTGTGCATCCGAAACAGGATTCCTTGCGATTCCGCGCACCTAAAGCGAAATACGATTTGAAAAACTACATTATCTACGCAAAACAAGTAAAAGAAGTGTTGGTTGCGGATGCTCGTGTGGTGCCCGATTCAGGAAATGTAACGATAGAGAAAAATGCGTACGTACGTCCGTTGCACAATGCACAGATCGATGCAAACACCGTAACCAAGTACCACCACTTGTTCAATTGTTACGTAGAAATATTCTCGCGTCGCAGCTATAAAGCATCAGGTGATTATGCTTACGTCGATGAATTGAAGAAAGAACAAGTTATCCATTTCTCGCAGGTTGCACCGGATACATCAGGTCAAACTTATGCGGAAGGATTTATTGCCGATACATCGAAGTTTTACTTAAGCCCGGCATTTGATTATATAGGTAAAGTAATTCTGGCAGCCAACAACCAATTCCTGGTGTTCGACGGAAGTACCATGCTGAATCACTCCTGCGAAATTGGAAAACGTCGTTTCAAGTTTAAGGGTGAAGTAGATCCTAATCAGATTTATTTGCCGGTAACCGACAAACTGGAAGATGACCAAGGCGCTCCGATAACTGCAGGTATTGTCAGCACCGTCGACTCTGTTCACATTTATGGAGCGTTCTTATCGCCACGCAAAGGACGAACGGACGTTAGTGTTGTAACCGCGGACGGATACTTATTCTTCGATAAAGCATCACGTGAATACCGTATTTCCAATAAGGAAAAGTTAATTGAACGTTCCTTGCCGGGTAATTACATCAGCTTCAACACCAAATCATGTCTGGTTTATGGTGAAGGTAAAATGAATCTCGGCTCCGATTTAGGACAAGTGATGCTGTTGCCGGTTGGTAATGCCACTCACAATACGGTAAACCAATCTACTTCATTCGATCTTGTTGTGGCGTTGGATTTCTTCATGAACGATAAAGCCATGAATGTGCTGGTGGATGACATCAACGCAGCAACAGGACTTTCAGCAACTGAAGCGGCACGACCAACGTTCCAGAAAGCGTTGAATGAAATTGTAGGGAAGGAAAAGGCGGATAAGTTCATAACACAATTAAACTTATACGGTTCTTACCGCAAATTCCCTGATGAATTGAAGTTTACCTTCTTCTTCTCTGACATCAAATTGAATTGGAACCAGAAGACGCGATCGTACATTTCTGAAGGGAAATTAGGCTTGGCGAGTATTAATAAAGACCAAATCAACAAGTACATTCCGGGGACAATGATGCTGGAGCGGAAGAAGAGTGGAGACGTGTTAACCTTGTATTTGGAGCTGGATAATGGAAAATATTATACCTTTAGCTACTCTAACGGGATAATGCTGGTATATTCTTCTAACGAAAAATTCACCACCATCATCAAAGAATTGAAAGATGATGATAAGGTGAAGGAAGGTGAGAAAGGGCAGAAGAAGTACAAGTTTACCCTGAGCAGTCCGAACGACCGGAACCAGTTGTTGAAGAAGTTAAAACGAGCAGAGGCGGGCCAGTCGAACGATGAAGGAGGGGAAGGCGGAGATAAATAAAAACGCACTATGACGATTACGATAGTTCTTGCTTTGTTGGTGGCTTATCTGTTAGGATCAATGCCATCCGCAGTTTGGATTGGTAAAACGTTTTACGGTATTGACGTTCGGGAATACGGAAGCGGCAATGCCGGCGCAACCAACACGTTTCGTGTTTTAGGTAAGAAAGCCGGTTTAACCGTACTTTTTCTCGATGTCCTGAAAGGATTTCTTGCTGTAATGCTGGCGGTTTTGGTGTCCAAAGCTCCTGAAGGTTCTCGCCCTTTTGTCAATCTTCAGCTGGTTTTTGGTATCACGGCCGTTATCGGTCATATTTTCCCGGTGTTTGCGGCATTTCGCGGTGGTAAGGGAATAGCAACGTTATTTGGCGTAGTAATGGCGGTTCATCCGTACGCGTGTTTGATGGCAGTTGGTGTGTTTTTGCTGGTATTCCTGAGTACACGTTACGTTTCTTTGAGCAGCATTTCAGCGGGAATTGCTTTTCCTGTAATTGTCATCGCATTTTTTGGAGCGTCCGTTGTTCCTGCCATGGTGGCATTCTCAATAATGGTTGCTATTCTGATACTTATTACGCACCAGAAAAATATCGAAAGATTGTTGCGTAATCAGGAATCCAGAATGAACCTGTCCCAAAAGCTGAAATCCAATTCAGAATCCGACGAGGACACCGTTAGTCAAGGCTAAGTGATTTTCTTTATGGAATTCACTGTTTTCATGCATCTTGCGTATAAAGAGTTAAATTTGTGAATTAGGGTACATTTATTGTGGCTCTAATGCATGGAATCAGCTCAAACAAAGGGTTGTGACCCCGCCGTGTATGAGGAATTGGTATTTGGTACGTATGCTGCTGGTGTGTTTCACGGTATTGTGGAGCGCGCAGGGTCTTTCTGCCCAAACCGCCGGTTCCGAAGAAGAGGTTAAAAAGAAAGCTGCCGAACTTTTCGAAAAGGAAGATTACGCCGCAGCATTTCCTTTGTATTCGCAACTCCTTGCGAATTACCCTAAAGATCCCAACTACAATTATCGTTTTGGCGTGTGTATGTTGTACAGCAATGCCGACAAAACAAAAGCATTACCGTACCTGGAAACTGCTTCTAAAGATCCGACTACCGACAAAGATGTTTGGTATCATTTGGGACGCGCCTATCAATTGAATTATCGATTTGATGATGCGATAAAATCTTTTAACCGTTATAAAACGGATGCCGGAAAAAAGAAGGCAGAAAAAATGCAGGTGGACAACAAAATTGCCATGTGCAAAACAGGTAAGAAGTTATTAAAGTCCATTACCGATCTCGCAGTTATCGAGAAAAAAGAATTACCGAAAGGAGATTTTTTCCGAACCTACAATTTGAAAGGTTATAGTGGACAATTGCTCGTAAAGCCGGATGAATTCAAAACACCGTTAGACAAAAAGAAAAACGAGACATCCGTAATCTTCCTAAGTGGAGAGAAAAACGAGCTCTACTTTTCTTCCTACGGTAATAATGAAGAAAACGGAAAAGATATTTATGTAGTGCGTCGTTTGCCCAATGGTGGCTGGGGTGCTCCGTACAATGTGGGGTATCCGATTAATACGGAATACGATGAAGATTATCCGTTCTTGCATCCGAATGGAAAAGTGTTGTACTTCTGTTCCAAGGGGCACAACAGTATGGGTGGCTACGATATTTTCAAATCGGAGTTAAACGAAGAAACCAATACATGGCAGAAGCCGGTAAACATGGATTTCCCGATTAATTCGCCTGATGACGACATCTTGTTTGTAACGGATTACGAAGAGAAATCGGCTTGGTTTGCATCATCACGAAGTGCCAAAGACGGTATGATGATGGTGTATCACGTGCTTATTGAGCGACGTCAGGCAACAGAAGTTGTAATTACGGGAACGTTTAAGGGAGTTGATGCAGATCCTTCTAAAAAATCAACCATTATCGTGAAGAATGCGGATAATGGTCAGATGATGGGAATTTTTAAATCGAATGAACAAACAGGTTCATACTTCATCAATCTACCCAATGATGGTTCTAAATACACATTTACGGTTGAGAAAAATGGTGTACATACGCAAACGGCCACGGTATTAATTCCACCTCAATACGAGATTAAACCCATTCGTCAGGAAATAGGATATACAGATGATAATGGCGATCGTGTTTTGTATATCAACACCACGTTTGACGATGATACTGCTTCGTTGTCTCCGGAGTTTCTTGCAGGCAAAGCACAAATGGACAATACGGTTCCCATTAACGAGAACTATGATATTGTGGATTTAGGCAATCCTAATGCCGACAATAATCCGGATAATAATACCGATCCTGCCGACAATGTTCCTGTTTCCAACGATCCGGTTTCAAATCAGGAAGTTGTTGCAACGGCCAAGCAAGAAGCGGAAGATGCACAAAAGGATGCTGTAACCGCGCAACAACAAGCTGATCGTGCCTATACATATGCAACTGAAATAAACAAAGAAGCAAAAGGAAAACAAGCCGAAGCGGATAAAGCTTTAGCCGCTGCGCAAGCATTGCCGGAAGGACCTGAAAAACAAACTGCTCTGGCTGATGCTGCTCAGAAGCAGGCTGAAGCCAATGCTGCTCAGGCGCAAGCTGTAGCGGCGGTAACAGTTGCTAATGCGATGGATCAGGATGCGAAAACTCAAAAGCAGGAAGCAGACGCGGCAAATAAATATGCGAACACGCTGGATAAGGCCTTAATCAAGAATGATAAAGTGGCGATGGATCAGTTGCCGCAACAGGAACAGGAATTGCAGGCATTATCCACTGCACGACAAGAAGGTGCAAGCACTGCAGCAAACTATAAAGAACAAGCCGACAAGAAGCAACAAGAATTGGATGCTGCTAAAACAGAACTGCAGGATTTAAAAGAAGAAAATGTTCAAAATCAACAAAAGATTGAACAATTGCGTGCCGAAGAAGCAAAGGAAAAGGATCCTGACTTGAAGGCCGGTATTGCTGCACAAATAGAAGGTATTGAAGAAGATATCGCCGCCAACAACGATGATATCAAGAAACAAGAGAAGAAAGTGCAGCGTCTCGAGAATGAATACAACGATGCGAATAACAAAGCACAAGCGGCTAATAATACCATCGCTCAGTCACGCAACACGGAAATAGCTCCCGTAGCAACAAGTCCTGAAGCAAAGAAACAACTGGAGCAGGATATTAACACTTATCAGCAGTCAGCAATGGATGCCGGTACGGCTCGTCCGGTCGCAGCAACTAATCCGGCAGAAACCAAAACTATTCCTCCTGATCCGATAGCGGATAACTCTCCTGCCAACAATCAATCCGGGAATAACTCGAACAAACCATCGAACACAAATGGCAACAATTCGAATAAGCCGGTTGTAAATAATACAACATCAAATTCTCAGAATAACGGCAACACCAATCCTGCAAATAATTCAGGAAACAACGATGCTAATCCGGTAACGAACGATACTACCAATTCAAACAATCCTGTAAATAATTCAGGAAATAACGACGCTAATCCGGTAACTAACAATACTACCAATCCGAACAATCCTCAGAATAATGACAGCAATAATCCTGTAAACAATTCAGGAAATAACGGCGCTAATCCGGTAACGAACAATACTACCAATCCGAACAATCCTCCGAATAACGGCAACAACAATCCTGTAAACAATTCAGGTAATAATGATGCTAATCCGGTAACTAACAATACTACCAATCCGAACAATCCTCAGAATAATGACAGCAATAATCCTGTAAACAATTCAGGTAATAATGATGCTAATCCGGTAACAAACAACACTACCAATCCGAACAATCCGCAGAATAATGACAGCAATAATCCTGTCAACAATTCAGGTAGTAATGATGCCAATCCGTTAACCGATAACAATTCCGGCAACGACAATTCTGAAAGGAATCTTTCGCCGCGTGAAAAAGCAGATGCTGAATTCAGTTCTCGTATCACCGCAATTGATACCATTAGCAATCCGGTAACAAAAGCAGAACAGGAAGCTCAAGTAAAAACGGAGTGGGCCGCATCCATAGATCAGGACATTAAAGAGAAGAAAGCACAGTTAGCGAATACCAAGGACAAGGACGAGAAAGCACAACTGAAAAATGAAATAGCGCAGTTGGAACAGCGAAGTGTGGCGTTGAAAAATGAAGCACGAACTGCCACTAATGTTGCAAAGCAGGAAGAACAGAAACAACAGCAAGAGCAGGCTGCAGCAGCTAAAAATGCTCAGATAACCCAACCGGTAGATAATAATTTCACGACTAAACAAGCCGAGGTTGCTGCAATTTCGGATCCGAAGGAGAAGGCAGAAGCGGAGCAGCAGTTGTACACGGATTGGGCTGATCAATTGGGTGCAGAAGCTGATAAGAAGGAACAAGCATTATCTAACACTAAAAACAAAAAACAACAAGAGCAACTCAAGCAGGAAATTGCTGTTTTGCGTAATGCGGAAAACGAAAAACGTGCTGAAGCGGAAGCTGCAAATATCCGCGCGGAACAAGCCGGACAAGTTGCTCCTGTTGCTTCCAATACAACACAGCCAAATCCGAATGCCGTTGTAGAAGACAATGTGGTGTTTGAAAACAATGCGGCAAAAGCTGCTATTACGAACCGTGATGAAAAACGTGAAGAAGCTAACGAATTGCGAGCTAAACAGGATTCGTTAACACAGGCAGCGGCAAAAGCTCAGGGCGAAGAGAAGAATCGTTTGTTGCGCGAAGCAACAGCAGCGCAGCGACAGGCATGGGATAAAGAAGCGGAAGCATCTGCAGCTCAAGGTTCAGCAAACAATTCACAGTTTAATGACAATGCTGCGCGTTTGAATGCAATGCAGACTAACGCATCGGGGAATAGTGATCCGGGCGTTGAAGTCGCGCGACTAAAGCAGGAAGAAGCCGATAACCTGATGAAACAGGCTGGTGCGGATAGAGCTGCTGCGGCACAAGCAACAGACCAATTTACACGTAGTGAAAAGTTACGAAGTGCAGAGGAAAAGGAGCAACAGGCATTGCTAAAGCAACAAGAAGCAATTGCTGCGTATCAAAAGGCCGGAGTTAGCGAAGCTGTTGTTGCAAGCAAAGCGAATCCCGCAACAAATAACACTACTCCGTATACTAATTCAAACAACAATCCTGTTCCTAATAATTCGAGCACCACGAATCCTGACAACAACGCATCGAATAATCCGGTAACGAATAACACGTCACCGAACACAAATTCGAACAGCAATCCTGTTGCCAACAATCCAACAACAAATACTCCTGATAATAACGATTCGAATAATCCGGTAACGAATAACACTTCACCGAATACAAATTTGAACAACAATCCAACAACAACGAATCCTACTAATAACACTTCGAGTACCAATCCGAACTCCACATCCCGCGCAGCGATTAATCCTGTAACCGGGCAACCGTATAGTCCGGAGGAAGTCGCAGCCATCAAGAATTCTGAAGCTTACCAAGAATATAACGAGCGTAATGCAGAAGCCTTGGCGGCGAAACAAGAGGAGCAGCGCACCGAACAAGCAGCAGCGGCTGCACAGCGCAGTGGTGAAAACAATATTGCCAAATCACAGGAGTTCGCAAGTAAAGCTGCCGATGAACAGGATGCGACACAACGCCAGCAGTATCTGGATGAATCGAAACGCTATAATGAATTAGCGAAACAAGATTTCAAACGTCGCGATTCGTTGAACGATGAACTGGTTGGAATGCGCATCACTTCAGAACAAAAGCAGAAGGAAGCGGATTTGTATTTGAACGAACTGGATAAAAATACCTATGATCAGGTTACTGCTGTTGCTAATTCAGAACGTCAGGCCAACCCAACAGCCGCTAACGATCCAATTGCAAATACATCCACTAACCCTGCGAATACGAATATCAATGCAAACAACAGTTCGGCTAACGGAAATAATTCGACTCCAACAACCAATAACACGCCTGATCCGAACAACACTTCTCGTGTAGCCACTCAATTGCAGCCGGGTGAATCGTTCAGCATTCAACCTAATGCAGCACCACCTGCAAGTATTAATGTAAACGCAAGCTTGCCGGAAGGCTTAGTATACAAAGTGCAAGTAGGTGCGTTCCGTAATCCGATTTCGCCTGCAATATTCAAAGGCATTCAGCCTTTAACAGGAGAACAAACTTCAAGCGGACTTACGCGTTATTTTGCCGGCGAATTCAAGGTGTTGAATACTGCAAACGCTGCGAAAAATGAGGTGCGAGGTCTAGGATACAGCGATGCGTTTGTAGTTGCATTTTATAATGGTAAACGAATTTCACTGGCGGAAGCAGCGCGCATGTCGGGACAATCTGTGCCAAGCGATGCTACACCAACAAGCAATACGCCTGTTGTAACCAATAACAATTCAAACACATCGAATACGCCAACAACCAATAATTCTCCTTCTACCAACACGCCGACTGTTTCGAACAACACTCCTGCTAACAATGCAGATATTGCTCCGGCAACAGATGTAGCTGCAGTACAAGGATTGTTTTACACGGTTCAGGTAGGCGTATTCTCCCGTCCTGTTTCTCGCGGGCAATTGTATAATTTGGATGGCTTATTCAGCGAACGCACTGCCAACGGATATCTGCGCTATTCTGCAGGCAAATACAACAACGTAAATGCAGCAGTAACTTCCAAAAACGCGATCAATCGTTTAGGTATTCGTGATGCCTTTGTTACCGCTTATTATAATGGAAAACGCATCACATTGGATGAAGCACGCACTTTGGAAGCTCAGGGTATTCGTGCTGAAGGTAGCGGAGATGCAGGAACAAGTTCTCCCGTAAATCAGCAAGGCAATTCTACTAACAATTCTAATACGAATAATGCACCTGCTAATAACACTTCCAATACTTCTCCTGCTGTAAATACTTCTCCTGCACCAACAAATAGTGCTAATCCTTCTTCCAATAATTCATCAAACAATGCACCGGCCAATAATTTACCGACCACTCCGGTTACCGCTCAGGGAATTGTATTCAGTGTGCAAATGGGTGCATTCCGTGATGAAGTTCCGGTAGATATTGCCAACAAATATTTATTGTTTGCGTCACGCGGTGTGAAAGCGTATTTGGATACCAAGTCGGGTTTAACTGTTTACCAAATGGGGCAATTTCAATCTTATGAAGAAGCAGTTGCATTGAAAGAAGAAGCTATCTCCAAAGGACTCGGCGATTCGTTCGTTGTAGCCTGGAATAACGGAGAAAAAATCAGTACGGAAGAAGCATTACGTTTATTGGACAAATAATAAAAATGGTAACTCCCGGAAAGTATCTCCACTACAAAGGCAACTATTATGTTGTTATCGACATTGCCACGCATTCGGAAACGGATGAACAATTGGTAGTATATCGCCGTGAAGATGATACGCGCTTATGGGTTCGTCCTTTAACCATGTTCGTGGAAACAGTGCACACTGACGCAGGAACGGTTCCCCGTTTTAAAAAGGTTTCCGACTAGCATTTGTCTTTTACTTATCTTTGTAAAAATCATTCAGCCATGTTTCAGTTAAGCACTCAAACTCAGGAAGAAACCCTCGTATTGGTTAAAGAAAAAACCGAAGAGCGTTATGATTTGGTGTTGTATAATGACGACGTCAATACGTTTGATCATGTCATTCAATCATTAATTGAAATTTGTAAACACGACGTAATACAAGCGGAACAGTGTACTTTGCTGGTTCATTATAAAGGCAAGTGCGGTGTGAAAGTTGGTTCATACAAAGAACTGCGTCCGATGTGTGAAGCGTTCCTGGATCGTGGCATCTCTGCCAGTATTGAATAATAGTATCATGATGAAATTACGAATCGTTGCCGCCATTGCTATTGCGATCATGCTATGGGCTTGCTCAAAAGTTCCGATTACCAACAGAAGACAGTTTCACTTGCTTCCGGAGTCGGAATTAATAACTATGGCAAACACGGAATACAATAAATTTCTCGCAACGAAAACTAAAGTGGCCGATACGGACCCGAATACCATCATGGTTAAAAAAATCGGGAATGATATTCGCACGGCCATTGTAAATTATCTCACCAAACAAAAGAAACAAAAGCGAGTAGCCGGATACAAATGGGAATTCAATTTGGTGCAGGACAATACCGTAAACGCCTGGTGTATGCCCGGTGGAAAAGTAGTGGTGTATACGGGATTATTACCGGTAACGAAAGATCAAAACGGATTAGCCGTAGTTATGGGTCATGAAGTGGCACATGCTATTGCGCGCCATGGTAACGAACGTATGAGTCAGCAGTTGGCCATTCAAACCGGAGGATCTGTACTTGCGGTTGCCATGCAGAAACAACCTCAGGTAACACAGCAGGTGTTCAATCAAGCGTATGGTATTGGTTCTTCTTTGGGTGCATTGGCGTATTCACGTAAACACGAAACCGAAGCGGACAAGTTAGGATTGTGCTTTATGGCAATGGCGGGTTACGATCCCAATCATGCGGTTCCATTCTGGCAACGTATGGCAGATGCCGGAAGCGGAGCAAACCTTCAAATCCTAAGCACACACCCAAGCGATGCACAGCGCATCAAAGACATAAAAGCGTTTCTCCCTACCGCGTTGAAATATTATAAAAAGTAACAGGAATGTTGTAATTTGATGTGATGAAACATCTGTTACTACCATTCTTCACGTTTGGTGTTCTTAGCGCATATAGTCAAGTAGCACCGCTCTTAACCACAACATGGAATCAAGGTTGTAATTACAATGCGCAATGCCCTACAACAGGCTCCGGCGGCGCATGCGGTAGAACATGGACGGGTTGTAATGCAACTGCAATTGCGCAAATTTTTAAATATTACTCGTATCCGGATTCGGGAATGGGCGGTAATTATTGTAACAGTAATGCACCAACTCATTGTGTAGATTTTTCGCAACAAGGCTACAATTACGCTCTCATGCCTAACAATGTTACATCTGCTAATGCTGAAGTCGCCAAGTTGATGTATCACATCGGAATTGCAGTAGATATGCAATGGAGTGGAAGCAGTTCGAATAGTTTCTTCAATTCAACTGCAATGAAAAAGTACTTCGGTTATTCTCCAAAAATGTACAGTACTGCTACGTTTATGTTCAACACTACCGCCGAATTGGAGGATGCGATTAAAGCAGAATTGAATGCCGGAAGACCGGTTTACGCAAAAGGTGGAAATCACTTCTATTTAATTGATGGATACAATTCATCCAATCAGTTTCATATGAATTTTGGTTGGGGCGGAACTTACGACGGATACTATGCCATAACTAGTGTCGTGAATGCTGCCGGTACATTTACACCGAGCAATTTTATATTTATGATTCAACCTATGGATGGCGATTTGGAAACAGCTGCTGATACCATCGAAATTGCGGCGGGAGCATCAACCAATAACGCGCTGGAGTTTACTTCACATTCCGGATGGACAATGTATGCAAATGAACCATGGTTATCGCTTAATCTAGCATCGGGGAATTCGGGTTATTTCGCCTGGAGTTCAGGATCATATTTTAATGCAAGTGTGAATAACGGTGGAATCAGATACGGGAACATTTACATCGTTAATGCATCAGATACAGACACTGTTGTTGTAAAACAGTTAGCATCTCCACTGGAAATTCAGCCGGATAGTCTTTTGTTTCTTGCATCCGGAGGTACATTAAATGCAAATCTTGTTTGGGCATCTTTCGGCACATGGACAGCAACAGCAGGTGCAGCATGGCTTTCAGTAACACCGAATACAGGAACTTCTTCGGCATTACTTAACGTAACAACCACACTAAACATATCTGCCACTCCGCGCTATTCATTCATTGCGATCGCAGCAGGACAATTTCGAGACACTTTATGGGTGGAGCAGGAGGCCAACTTAACAACTTCTATTACGGAATTGTCTCGGGCAAATATTCAAGTATACCCTAATCCGGCAATGGATAAGGTGATGATTCAAGTGGAAACTCCTTGTCCAATAAGGATTTCAGATATTTCCGGGAGAGTTATTGTCGAACAACAATTGGAGAATACCAACACACTGATAGACGTACAAAATTGGGCTCCGGGATGCTATTGGATTTACGAAAACGAAAGCTCCACAATTTCGATAATGTTTATTAAGCAATAAGTTCCAGCAACACCACATTTTCCACATGATGTGTTTGCGGAAACATATCTACCGGTTGAACTTTGGTAACGCGATATTTTTCGCAGATAATAGACAAATCGCGGGCTTGTGATGCCGGATTACAGCTGACATACACAATACGTTTTGCTCCGCTATCTCTTAAGCATACCGCTACGTCAGGATGCATTCCCGCTCGAGGAGGATCCGTGATGATGACGTCAGGTTGACCATTTTCCGCCATAAATTCGGAAGTAAACATATCCTTCATATCTGCAGCATAAAATGTGCAATTGCTGATGTTGTTCAACGACGCATTCATCTTCGCATCTTCAATAGCTGCAGGCACAAGTTCAACGCCTATTACTTTTTTCGCCGATCGGGAAACAAATTGAGCAATCGTACCCGTACCGGTATATAAGTCATATACGATTTCTTCGCCTGTCAAACCTGCGTAATCACGGGTGATTTTATACAATTCATAGGCTTGCGCCGAACTGGTCTGATAAAATGATTTAGGGCCCACACGAAAGTGAAGTCCTTCCATTTCCTCCATGATATGATCCTTGCCGGCGAAAACATGTACATCCAAATCGAAAAATGTATCGTTGCCTTTCGGATTGATGATGTATAACAATGAAGTAACCTCAGGAAATTCAGCGTGAATAGCTTGCATGACTTGATCAATAATGGTTTGATCATTGCCAAAAAACATCACGATCACCATGGTTTCTCCGGTTGATGCTGTGCGCACAATGAGAGAACGCATCATACCACCATGATTGCGAATATCGAAATAGGGGATTTGATGTTCTGAAGTATACCGACGAACAAACTTCCTCACGCGTTCGCTGAAGTCTCCCTGAAGATGACATTCTTTCAAATCCAGCACCTTGTCAAATGCGCCCGAAATATGGAATCCCATGCCACCGCGATCGTCAAAAGCAATTCCGGATTTAACTTCTTCCGTAGTTAACCAACGTTTATTCGAAAAGCCGAAGTCCAAACGATTCCTGTAATTGTAAATGTGCTGCGCGCCGACAATGGGTTGTATTTCCGGAACATCAAGTTTACCGATACGCACCAATTGATCATGCACTTGTTGTTGTTTAAATTTTAATTGATGTTCGTATTGCAAATGCTGCCATTTACAACCGCCGCATGTTCCAAAGTGCCCACAAACAGGAGTTGTGCGGGTAGGTGATTGCTCGTGAAATTGTACCACCCGGCCTTCCAGAAAACGACGATGTTTTTTGATGATTTGAATGTCGGCCACGTCACCGGGCACAGCACCTGAAATAAATACTACTTGATTATTGATTCGTGCAATGGCTTTGCCTTCCGCAGAAACTGCTGTTATTTCAACGCGCTCATGTACAGGCTGTGTTTTCAACTTCATGCCGCAAATGTAACGGGAAATGCGGGAATGCCTTATCTTGTACTCATGGAAAGTACACCGCTGCCTACATTGAAGCAATTTTTCTTTCGCTCTTTGCTGTGGAACTTATTGTTCACATTGACTTTTGCTATTATACTCCTGGTGTGCTTTGAGCAATACACAAGTTTAAAGGCAAGTCGTAGTACATTTTTATGGAATATCGCTTCATTGCCGGTTGCTGCAACACATTCCGTGCTGCTCGTATTGTTTATGATTCGTCGCTTTCGAAACAAGCATTACCGTTACGGACTTTGGTTCTTGTTTCACGCCATCCTCAATGTGCTGGTTACTTCCGGATTATTCTTCGTTCTTTCCGCTTTCGGATGGACGTTTTTATTAAGTAAATAGCCTATTTCAGGGCTTCTCCGTATCTTTACGCCTCATTAAATCATAACAACATGAACACCATGACAGCAGGAAAGACACGTGCAGAAGAGCTAATGGCATTAGAAGATCGTTACGGAGCGCATAATTACCATCCTTTACCGGTTGTATTGTCGCGAGGAGAAGGTGTTTTTGTTTGGGACGTCAACGGCAAACAGTATTATGATTTTTTGTCGGCGTATTCTGCTGTCAATCAAGGGCACTGCCATCCGAAACTGGTTCGCACATTAGCAGAACAAGCAGGTAAGTTGGCATTGACATCACGTGCATTTTACAACGATTGTTTAGGCGAATACGAAAAGTTCATCACCACATTTTTTGGTTATGACAAAGTATTACCAATGAATACAGGCGTAGAAGCGGTGGAAACATCCATCAAACTCGCACGTCGTTGGGGCTATAAGGTTAAAGGCATTCCGGACAATCATGCTAAAGTGGTTTTTGTGGAAGGGAACTTTCACGGTCGAACCATTTCATCGATATCAGCATCTACAGATCCCAGCAGTTATAGTCACTTCGGACCATTAGTTCCGGGATACGTTATTGTGCCGTATAACGATTTGGTAGCATTGGAAAAGGCATTTCAGGATCCGCATGTTGCAGGATTTATGTTTGAACCGATTCAAGGCGAGGCAGGAGTTGTCGTTCCGGATGAAGGATATTTGAAAGGCATCCGCGATTTGTGTACAAAATACAAGGTGTTGATGATTGCCGATGAAGTACAAACCGGATTGGCTCGTACAGGTAAAATGTTGGCTTGTGATCATGAAAACGTGCGTGCGGATGTGTTGGTATTGGGTAAAGCGCTGTCGGGCGGAATGTTGCCGGTTTCTGCGGTATTGGCAGATGATGAAATCATGTTAACGATTCAGCCCGGCGAACACGGTTCTACATATGGAGGTAATCCGATTGCGTCCAAAGTAGCTATCGCGGCATTGGAAATTTTGCGCGATGAAAATCTGTCGGCAAATGCGGAGCGCTTGGGTGAAATTTTACGTTGTGAATTGCGTGCTATTAAAAGTAGCCGCGTTACCGCAGTGCGCGGTAAAGGCTTGCTGAATGCCATTGTTATTGCACCCAAAGACGGCACAACAGCTTGGGATGTTTGTCTTAAACTGATGGAAAACGGTCTTTTGGCAAAACCTACTCATGGCGATATTATTCGCTTTGCGCCACCATTGGTAATGAATGAAGAGCAACTGATGGAATGTGTAGCCATCATTAAAAAGACATTGACCGAATTTGAATAATAATTATCATTTACCATTTTGATTTATGGGACGTATTTTTGAAAAAAGAAAGCACAAGATGTTTAAACGCTACGCTACCATGGCGAAGCAGTTTACACGAATTGGAAAAGAAATTGCCATCGCCGTAAAATCGGGTGGGGCAGATCCTTCCACTAATGCGCGTTTGCGTCTCGTGATGCAGAATGCGAAAGCCGTAAACATGCCTAAAGATCGTGTGGATGCAGCAATTGCTAAGGCGGCAGGCAAAAATGATACAGACAATTTTCAGGAAATTGTGTATGAAGGGAAAGGTCCTTTTAATGTAGGTGTTGTTGTTGAAACTGCAACTGATAACCCTACACGTACCATTGCTAACTTACGGGTACATTTTAACCGCACCGGCGGAGAAATCGGTAAAACCGGTTCTCTTGATTTTCTTTTCGATCGCAAAGGAGTTTTCCGCATCAGCACCAACGGCGTGAATATGGACGAGTTAGAACTTGATCTGATTGATGCAGGGTTGGACACTATTGATTTGGGTGATGAAAATGATGCTATCGTGTATTGTGCTTTCACTGACTTCGGAGCCATGCAAAAAGCTCTTGAAGCCAAAAACATCGAAGTATTAGAAGCAAAATTAACCCGTCTTCCTACTACAACCGTAACTTTAAATAAGGAACAACACGCTGAGTTTCAGAAGTTGTTGGATCGCCTCGAAGAAGACGAGGATGTACAAGAAGTCTTCCACAACATGGTGGAAGAAGGGGAAGATGAAGAATAAACGAATAGGAAAGAACGCTGAAAGGCGTTCTTTTTTTGTAATTATTTTGTCACCACTTTCAAGCCGACAAGCGAAATAATCAACGTACTGAGGAAAAATAGTCTCCAGAAACTCGCCGGTTCCTGAAAGAAAATAATGCCCACTACAACAGTACCCACCGCCCCAATTCCGGTCCATACGGCATAAGCAGTTCCGATTGGCAGCACCTGTGTAGCTCGCATCAACAGCAACATACTTGCAACCAGTGCTAAGACGAAAGCTGCATACCACCAATACGAAGTAGTTCCGGAAGTTTCTTTTGCTTTGCCCAAACAAAACGCAAATGCCACTTCAAAAAAGCCCGCTACGATGAGTGTAATCCAACTCATAACAATTATTTGAATAATGACCTTAGGAGCTTTCCTTATTGAAATTCAGTTAACAAATCGTTCCCAGAATAACACCTTGCAATTCCTGATCAAAAAGTGGCGAATTCACGCCTTTGCTTTTCGCTTGGTCTTTTTTATAGATCCATTTCTGCGTGCAATCAAACAAGGTAATTTCCGCCGGCTGTCCCACTTCAATCTGAGGCACCTTTATTCCCGTAATGTTTCGGGGTTGCACGGCCAATGCATTCACCAGTTGCTCTGCGTTAAATTTACCTACGGCGCAAACCATACTGAAGTTGGTTTCCAGCGTATTCATGCCCGGTGTTGCCAAATCGAATTCCAATACCTTACATTCTGTATCTTCCGGACGATGTCCACTGGTAATACAATCTATTGTTCCGTCAAGCACTCCGGCAACCAACGCATCACGATCGTGTTGTGTTCGTAACGGAGGACTCAATTTAAAGTTGGTATCAAACTCCGTTAACCGGTCATCGGTATAGAGCAGGTGAGAAGCATGAACTGCTGCAGTTACGGGCACCCCTTTCTTTTTTGCATTTCGAATTAACTCCACGCTACCCGCGCTGCTTACAGCCATGATATGAATCGGAGTTTGTGCATATTCGGCAATAGCCAAATGGTGCGCCAACATTACTTCCTCGGCAACCGCAGGAATTCCTTTTAATCCAAGTTTGGTGCTGTTGACACCCTCATTCATTTGACCTCCATAGGCCAATTGCGGATCTTCACAGCGAACATGAATTCGTGCTCCAAAGTTGGAACTGTATTGCAAGGCTCGTAATAACACTCCTGCATGAGCAATCGGATGATCTGCATCAGTGAATGCAATTGCTCCGGCTTGGTGCATGTCATACATTTCTGCAAGTTCTTTGCCTTCCAGTTTAACGGTAACAGCTCCGGCCGGATATATCTTCGCAGGTAAACCCGCACTGCGCTTAATGATGTATTCCACCTGTGATTTGGAGTGCGTCACCGGATTATTGTCGGGCATGGCCAATACTGCGGTATATCCACCGGCAGCAGCAGCAGCAGCGCCTGACTCCAATGTTTCTTTGTATTCAAATCCCGGATCGGATAAATGAGCGTGAAGATCCATGAATCCGGGTGCAACCATTAATTCGGGACTCTGATAAACAATGGCCTGATCATGTGTAATGGAATCAGCCATTTTTGTGATAATTCCATTTTCAATTAAAATATCCGTAGTCTTACCGTTATTTGATTGACCGGGAGCGACGATTCGTGCGCGCTTAATCAGGATCGTAGTACTCATGAAGTGCTGCTGGATTGTTGTGTAACTGATGATGTTTTCCAAAATCTGATGATGAGCATTTCTGCAATCAGTGCTGCTAACAACACCCAAATGCAGGTCGTCCACCATTTATTGCCAAAATCGGTTTCTGCCAGAAGTTCATTTACGGATTTCGTGTTCGAAGAGTATACCGCGGCGTTTTTGACACCGGAATCATCTATTGCTGCTTTAATTTCATCATCCGTCAACAATTGGAGATTTGATTCTAAACGATCGTAATTGAATGAAGCTCCGCTTACTTGGGTGTTGCCGTATTTGATTAAATAATTTCCCGGAGTTGAAATCTGCTGAAACGGATCCAATGAAACACGACCATTCACATTTCTGTGTGCAGGAATAATATCCAATTGACTAGCGGGTTCAATTAAATGGAAAACATCTTCATTGTTCAGCGTCATGCCGGATAAAGGAATTTCCTTTGTGCTTCCGATTGTGTAAAACAAATCTTGCTGAGCCTGACTAAACAATGCCACCTGATACAGCGTTGGTACAAACAATGCGTGTCGCGTGAAATTACTCCACATTTCATTCGCAGGAACTGCGCACAAATACACAAACGAGCGCTCATTTTTGTACGATGCAAAAAACGGTCTTCCATTGCGCAATCGCATCATTTCATCTTGCGTAGAACGAGAATTGCTTCTGATGACGTAATGGTCATTGACAATAGGTAAGTCAACTGTTCCGGTTGTTTTTTCAAATACGCCACGATACAACGGATGATTAAAATTCAATACATCTACCTGCGTTCGTACCGTATCTGTTTTTTCCAATTGGCCTGCTCCGATTGCATTTAGAAATGAATTGTAGGAACTTAAATCTACATTCATTCCCGGAAAAACAACCAGAGAACCGCCATTATCCAAAAAACGTTTGATTTCCGTGGACATTCCTGTTGATATGCTCTGCAGGCCATTCAGCACAATTAAACGATTGCGCGTAAATGCACTGAAATCCACTTTACCTTCTTCCACTCCTGTATATTGGAATAAGGAGTCGCCGCTAAAAAGTGTTTTAACAAAATCGATACTTTGATTGCCGCTAATTGTCGGCGTAATGTTAAGAACAGGAATGGCTTCAGCGACGTCGAAACTAAAATAACTGCGATCATCAAACGTAATAGGGTAATCATTGATTTCAATCATTCCCTGTTGCAAGCCGGGCTGTCGAATGGTGAACAAAATAGTTGTATCAACGCTACTTTTCGCTGCAACACTGAATGAAGCCGGACTACGTGCTTCACCATTCAAATAAAGGCGAATCGGAACGTTTTCAATATTCTTCTCGGAATGATTCACGATACGCACATGCATGGCTTCCGGAACGTTGAGTTGTCGCACAGGCGAATCGAACCAAATGGAATCGACAGATACATTTCCTGTGCCTTCCACCCGCAACGGAATTAATCGATACTGAACGGTTGTATCATTGGTAATACGATCAAGATCAGCGGTAGTTTGTTGAAAGTCGCTCAGCAAATAAACATGTTTATTCCCCGATTCAATTTGCATTTCGGCATTCAGGATATCCATTTGCCTTTTTGTGACTTCCGATATTTTACGAACCGCAGGAGCTGATTTGACTTCTTCCAGCAATTCCAGGAATTCTTCCCGATTAACAACACGCTGACGTTTTCCTTCGAATGAATTCGTAATCAAATGAAACTCATCGGAAGGACGATAGCTTAGCGCAATTTCCTTGGCTTGCTTTCTGGCTTCATCCAGCAGCGTTCCGTTTTTACCCACGGCATCCATGCTGAACGAATTATCCAGGTAAAAGCTGACAATTTTTTTTCCGCTTTTCACAGTTCCACCGTTAATCGGCGAATACGGCTGCGTGAAAGCGAGCACAAGAAATAAAACGGCCAGTAATCGGGAGAGTAAAATCAGTCGATTGCGAAGTTTATTCCGCGCCTTGGTATCTTGCCGGACTTCACGTAAAAAACGAACATTGGTAAAGGGAATGCGCTTGAACCGTCGAAAGTTAAACAAGTGAACCAGAACCGGTATCGCTAAAGCGAAAAGAGCGAAAAACAGGTAAGGTTGCGCAAACTTCATCAAAGGTTAAAGTTACGTAAATTGGCTGTACCAAATTCTGATTTCTTCAATAATTAACCCCAAAGTTATATGAACATACCACTGATCAGGTTGGCAGCAATTGGAGCTGTATTATTTTGCAATACCTTATTCTCAGGTAATCTTTCCTTTAAAGGTTTATACGTAGATGGATTTGCGCAAATTTTGAACAATGTTAACGCAGAAGACAGTTTGCTCAGTTATGCACAAACTAATGGATATACATATTTGTGTCTGTATGATTTGCATTTGGTGCACAATCAATATAACATTACAAGTTCATCAGGTTCTGCAATTTTGGCCAATTTTATCAGCAAAGCCAAAACACAATATGGTATTAGCGAAGTAGGTGCTGCCGCAGAGAATTATTGGTTTTTTCTGAATCGAATTCATTCGTATAACAATATCAGAACGAATTCAAACGAACGTTTCGACGTTTATAATTTGGAGTTCGAATTTTGGGTTAACAGTAGCGTTGGTCCTTCAGGATATTACTGCACCACGTATTTGCAACCTAACGGATTCTCATGTGATACGTCCGGGGCGTTTCAATTTTATGAAAATGAATTGCGCAAAATTGATTCGCTGGGCAATACAACGGGTCGGATCAGTGAGATTTATGTGGGTTGGTTTAACCAAGGGCAAGCCAACCGATTTACTCCTTTAGCCGACCGCGTTTTGTTGCATGCTTATATAACATCTCCATCACAAGCCTATAATTACACGCAAACACGATTATCTTATTTAGGAAATAGTCCCCAAGGTGAAACGGTTGCTGTCATCTATTCCGCTGAACCTGCGTTCATGGGTCCATGGCTTAATTCGAATCCTGAAAGTGCTGCATATCCGGTATACGAAACCGCATTTAACAATTCTACGGCAACATGGACTTCAAACATTAATTTAATCGGTTACCAATGGTTCGCTTATTCTTTTATGCCATATGATCTGACGTTATCCTCGAATTCAATTTTAAGCTCATCGGATGTTCATGTCTTCAATGGACTAAATTCAGTTGAAGTGAATTGGACGCCGTTGGACTTTAATCAAACTATTGTTGTTGAGTTAATAAGTTCAGAAGGCCGTATTGTTAATCAAATAACTACGAATGCAGGAGCAGGTTCAACACATTTCTCTACAACAGGATTATCTGCAGGTATGTATTTTGTACGATGGATTAATCAATCAACAAGAACAACACAGATTGAAAAAATCATGCTCCGATAGTTTATTTTTTCACGTAAAGTTTTCGTTGGCTCTTGCGCTCACCAACACTGATTCTTAGATAGTATTCGCCCGGAACAAGCACAGGATTTTTCGAAGTAACGTTGTATTGATCTACCAATGAAGGATCTTTACTATTCTTCAAATATGCTATATACGACTCGCTTGAACTACTGTCAGCAACGCCGTTAATGTTCACATAATTCAATCCTACAACTGCAGTATCCTTAAACGTGATCCAAGCTGATCCGTCTTGTTCGGATAAAATCTCTACTGTAACCGGCTGACTACTTTTAGAAAAATAAGCCAATGAACCTCGTGTTTCCCATTGCATGCCATCATCAGTCCAGGCACGTCTTGTCGAAAGTTGTTGAGCATCGAATATCGCCAGTTCCGATGCCGCAACACTATCCGTAAGTTGCTGTAATGCCGAAATGTCTGCTTTATAAATTGACCGACCATGTGTACCGACGAGTAAATGTTTCTCCCGGGCTTGAATTACCACATCATGCACGGCTACAGGAGGCAAGTTATTGGTCATGCGCATCCATGTTTTTCCGCGATTGATGGTTGTATATAATCCTCCATCCGTGCCCACAAACAATAAATTCGGATTTGTGGGATCTTCCTTAATCACATTCACGGGTTCCATTGGCAATCCGTTGTCAATACGCTGCCAGGTTTTTCCGTAATCTTCGGAACAATAGATATAAGCATTAAAATGATCCCATTGAAAACCGCTGAGCACGGCGTACACACGACTTTCAACATGTCCGGATGCAATTACACGATTCACTCGTAAATGCTGCGGAAGCCCATCGGAAATGCGTGTCCATGAATTACCTCCGTCTTTCGAAACATGAATCAAACCATCATCGCTGCCGGTATAAAGCAATCCAAACTTCAGAGGCGATTCGTGCAACGTAGAAATAGTGCCGTACGGAACATCTCCTACGCGTCCGCCTCGTGTTAAATCGCCGGAAATCTTTTCATAGTTATCACCACGATTCATGGAACGATGTACAAATTGAGAACCGAAGTACAGTATATCCGGATTGTGAACGGATAACCAGATAGGCGCTTGCCAATTGAATCGCAATCGTGCATCTCCAAGTTTCATGGATGGCTTCACCAACGCTTCTTCACCGTTACTCCGATTAATGCGATAATAATATCCAAACTGATATCCGGTATAAACGATATTCGCATCACGCGGATCAATCATAATCTGCATGCCGTCCCCGCCTAACAATCGCTTATAGGGATATTGCCCTTCCGCATGCCATTCTTCAGATGCAACGTAATTGTGCGGCCCCACCCAAACACCGTTATCCTGTAAGCCTCCGTAAATATTATACGGTGAAGCATTATCTGCATTGATGGCGTAAAATTGTCCTACAGCAGGCGAGTTACACTTCATCCAATGTTTACCAAAATCCCATGTGATATTTATTCCACCGTCGTTACCATTAATCAAATGTCCTTTACGTTTCGGATTGATCCATAAACAATGATGATCAGCATGTACACTGGGTCCGTCAATAATGGAAAATGACTTCCCTGCATCCGTACTGCGTTGCATGGTAACTCCGCCAATGTACACTTCACTATCATCAATCGGCGACACCCAAATGCGCCCGAAATAGTAGCCGTAGGTATAGTACATCGCATCAAACGATTGTGAATTGGTCTTTTTCCAGGTTTTTCCTGCATCTTCTGAACGATACACTTCTGCACCGATAATCGGAGCGCTGAACAAATCATCATTAGCATCACTCACAAAATCAGCCAAAGCCGCAGGTGCGTACCGGTTAGCTCTGATATCCGCTTTAACGGATTGTACTGTATGCTCCTTGGGAAAACGATACGCTTTCAAGAACTGTTGCAATTCTTTATCATCTAATTTCAGGAATTCTTCCTTGCTCATTTTACGCAACTGAGCAGGCTTGAGCGATGATTTACTTTTACCCGGCTGTTGCTGACGAATTTGCTGATTATCGATAACAACATACAGCAAATTGCTATTCTGTGCAGATCCTGAAATGCCCATTCTGCCTGCACCCGGACCAATTGGCAAACCGGATGCAGCGTTGGATATCAATTCCCAGTTCTCACCGTGATTAATCGATTTGTACAATCCTGTTCCGTTGCCACCTTCTTCAAAATTCCACGCTTTACGATTTCGTTGCCAACTTGCAGCATACCAAACATCAGGTTGCTTCGGGTCTTGCCACGCATCAATCACACCGGTTTGATCATTAGCGAACAACACGCGTTTCCAAGATTCACCGCCATCAACACTTTTGTATAATCCGCGTTCGGTATTGGGTGAATACAAATGACCCATTACGGCTGCAAATACGACGTTTGGCTGAGACGCACTGATGATTACACGTGCGATATGATGCGCATCGTTCAATCCGGTATTCTTCCAGGTTTTACCGCCATCAACACTTTTGTACATGCCTAAGCCCGTGTAAGAACTGCGGCTGGAATTGGCTTCTCCGGCACCAACATAAATAGTGTGAGGCGTTTTAGTGAAGTCCACATCAAGCGCACCCACATTTACATAAGGCGCTTCATCAAAAATGGGAGTAAATGATGTTCCGTTGTTATTGGTGTACCAAACGCCGCCGGAAGCATATGCTACATAAAATTCTGTCGGATCGTTTTCATTGATCGCCATGTCAACAATTCTACCACTCATGATAGTTGGGCCAACATTTTCAAATCGCAAAGCACTCACCAGCGACTGTGCTTCAGTTTGCTTTTTTAACTGCAACGCTTTCAAACGATGCTCAGTTCCGGTTGGTGTTGGTTCAGTCCCTGCAGGAAGTTTTGTTTGTTGCGAATAGCTGGTCAGTGAACAAAAGAGCAGGGCAGTGGTAATAATGTTCTTCATGTAATAATGTTATGTGGTAATACTTTTCCAGCCTTCGAATATTCCAAGACCAAATAAAGCGAAATCATATTTAATGGGATCATTTGTATCGAGCAAACGCAAATTAGCTGTTAATTCTTCCACTGCTTTACGATCATCAATTTTACGTTCCAGCAGTTGTAAACTTCGGGCAACATTCCCGACATGAACATCCAACGGACACATCAACTCAGATGGAGAAAATTTTTGCCAAATGCCGAAATCAACACCGGTTTTATCCCGACGAATCATCCAGCGCAAAAACATGTTAATGCGTTTTGCAGATGATCCTTTACCGGGATCTGAAACATGTTTGGCGGTTCTGCTTTTAATTG